>ONVI01000010.1 GCA_900321275.1 uncultured Eubacteriales bacterium
CTCCACCGGCGCTGCCAAGGCTGTCGGCAAGGTCATCCCCGAGCTCAACGGCAAGCTCACCGGTATGTCCATGCGTATCCCCGCTCCGGACGTGTCCGTGGTTGACGTGACCTTCCGTCTTGCGAAGGCTGCCACCTATGACGAGATCTGCGCTGCCATGAAGGCCGCTTCCGAAGGCCCCATGAAGGGTGTTCTGGAGTATGTCGATGACGACGTCGTCTCCTCCGACTTCCGCACCGATCCTCACACCTCCATCTTCGACGCCCGTGCCGGCATCGCCCTCAACGGCAACTTCGTCAAGCTCATCTCCTGGTACGACAACGAGTGGGGCTTCTCCAACAAGATGCTCGACCTCACCCGCCACATCGACAAGGTCCGCAAGGCCTGATTCGTACACTGATTTAACAAATAATCCCGAAAGGTTCGCCTTTCGGGATTTTTTATGACCTTGGCTATGCTTTATCCGGCGGCTTTTACAGCAAGCAGCGCAGTAGGCATGATTCGCTGTTGAAGGCGTATGTTTATTTCGAAACTTCAACTCCGGAGTCTTCTTGATTTTGAGCGGATAATATGTATAATAAGCTAATAAAAAGCAGGGACAGAACCTGACTCGTCCTATAAAAGCAGACTGAAATAATGCGCATTTAGCAAACGCGCACTGTCAGGGAGGAACCGTATGATAGACGCCGATATTGCATATTATGAATACTACGATTGCGAAATGGTCGATCATGTTGCATTCGTTTCCGAATCAGGGCATGAGCAGGAGTGCTTTTATTATTACTACATCCCAAAGGACGGGGAGATCGATGAGACCACGCCCGTTGTCGCCTATGTCACGCACGGCGGCGGGACGTCCGAGGATGAACGGGCGCTTGCCCTGCACAAGGCGGCGAGCCAGGATATCCGCGCGATCTTTGTCATTCCCTACACGGACAGGCCGGACGCCGTCTGCGCTTCGATCGAGGACGCCAGATCCAGGCTGAACGGGAAGGGGAACTTTGCCGCGATCAGCGGCCACGGCACAAGCTCCGGCGGACGAGCCATTATGCAGGCGGCCTTGGAAAGCGTGAATCCGGATGCAGATTACGGCTTTCGTTTTGCGAACATCTTTGCCTACGATCCGGCGGAGCAGATGGACACCACCAACATCAGGGAACAGAGTGACGCGCTGAGGCGGCTGGCGGAGCAGGGGACTGTCTTTTTCATTCAGACGGATACGGATTCGGAGGGGCACGGCGGAAGCGGGGCGATCTGCAACCGTTATGCCCGGGCGTATTCGGAAGCCGGCGGCACGGCCATTGTGGCAGAGATCGAATCGGCAAGCCATGAGAACAAATTTATCATGCCGCTGACGCATAACAGCATCAATTGGGCCATCGGCCGCGGACAATTGATTGAAGATGAGGTATATCGCAACAACTGGTATTATTATCTGGACAACATCAAGCATCCGTCAAGCCTTGAAGAAGCGGGGCATATCCTGCACCCCGGCCAAGACTGACGATATAACGGCATTTATGATCTGTCAGTGCTGTGCGAAAGCAAAAAAATGCCCCGACCGTTTTTTCCCGGTCGGGGCATTTCGGCTTTGCAATTACTGATTTTTGAGTACCTGGTAGAGCTCTGCGCCGGTGCTGTACTTATACGGGTTCACATAGAACACGCCGAGCAGGCCCAGCGTAAGCGCGGACAACAGATCCCAACCGATGAAGGACAGATCCAGCACGAAGGTGTTCCACTTGTGGCCGTCCATCATCTGGCGGGAGAGAGTGATCGCATCCTTGGCGCCGATGCTGGGATCTTCCGCCAGAATATAGGGCACCATGCGGTAGGAGTAGTGCTTGATCAGGCCGGGGATGATGAACAGCAGGCTCCACAGGAAGATGAAGAGATCGCGCAGAAGCATCGCGCCCACGTTGCGGCCATAGGGATGGAAGCCCGTCTTAACCTCGTCCATCTCGGCAGGGGCTTTGGTATTGCGGTTGAAGAAGCTGCGGCAGCCAACCTCAAGGGGATTGAAGACCAGCAGGCGCAGGCAGGAGCTGACCAGACAGATCAGGGACACAGCAGTGCCCACCGCGGCCAGCGTCGTAATAAACATGCTCCGGAACGCGGGATCCTGCATGGCGATCGCAAATTCGGTTTCAGCGGCGGCGTCCGCAATCTGTCCCGCGGTCTGATTATCGACGACAGCCGTTGAGTTCCCGTCGGTGATGACGGTGTAGCCGTTGGGATTCATGGCAGGGCGGGCGGTCCTGCTGACGCCGGCTGAGGTGCCGGCCACGAACAGGGTCAGCAGAATGCCGACCAGCACGCATTTCCAATAGTTGGCCTTAAATGCTGCCATGCCTTTTGCTTTTAATACTCTTCTTTCCCACATAATACATTCTCCTTTTATATTTGTTTTTATATGCTTTTCTGGCCAAGCTGCCCTGTTCCGTTTTCGGAGCGTTTTCCGATTCCGGCTCAGGCTGCCCGTACCAGTGAACGCGCTGCTGCTGAGAATGATGACATTTCCACCCGTGTCGGTGATCTCCGCGGCGCGGATGCCGTCAGGACGTGCGCGGCGATTCATTCAGCGTTTCCAAAAGCCTCCAGAATCTTGACCTTGGACCAGTCGGAGCAGTACGTCTCTCCTTTGACCGTCGTGTAGATGCGGCCGCACACATAGTAGTTCTCTCCGGGCCTCAGGTTCCCGATGATATTGCCCAGATCCTCCAGCTTCTCAAGCTTCTGCTCCCTGCTGCCTGAGAAATCATTTTCGAGACTGTACCTGATTTCGCAGCCTGTGACGTTTTTCAGACGCCCCCAAACCTGCGAAGCCTCCTTCTCGTCGCCGCTGAGCAGCTTGATATACGATTTGGCCTTTGGCACAATATAGAAGGGAACATTCATGGAGCCGGTGCAAAGCCCCTTGCCCGTGATGTTCAGCGTATACAGCCCGATCTCCCTGGCGTTCTTGTCATAGCTGAATGTATAGTCTTCTCCTTTTTTCAGCTTCCCGTCGCCGTGCGTGACCTTCACGGAGAGCTTTTCCATTTTCTCCCCGGTATAGGGTACATCCTTCACGACAATCCTGCAATCCCTGATCGGGAAGGTCGCCTCTGCTTTCACTTCGGTGGCCGCGGTGCCTTCCTCCCGGACGAAGATTTTGTTCGCAACCAGATCAGCTTCTGAAGAGGGAACAGCTGTACCGAGGGCTTCCAGCGAAGCCGGCAGCAGTCTTATGCCGGATTTGCCTTTCTTCTTTCGGTAGTTGGACAACTTGGAAACGGCGGTGCCGACACCCTCGGCAAGCGTGATGACTGTAAGTCCCATGGAAATCAGCTGCTGGATCTTCATAAATGATTCTTCCTTTCTAACGCGCAGGCAGCATACAGTCTCAGCGAAAACTGATTATACTAAAAAGTGAAGAAAAAATAAAGCGTTTTTTTCAAGAGCGTGTTCCGGAATGTCAAACGGGAATTGTCGGCGCCGCATTTCTGCTGAAAGCTTGCGGCGGTTTCCGGGGAACCACAGTCGTGTCCGGCCATTTCCGCATAACCCCAGGCCGGCAATTGCTTGAGGCGGCGGACGACACCGTCCCGGCCCGGGCGTCTGCAATGCCCGCAGATCTATTATACTGTTATTTCTCTCTTTGCGTCAAGAAAATGTTCCAAACCGTCAATCCTTCTCAACAAAAATACCCCCGGCAGGATCGGAATGCGACCTGCCGGGGATACGTTTTGTATGGGCTTCGTCCCAGCCCGCGCTTACTTCTTGAAAAGCAGAGCGGAGAGCAGCGAAACGACGTTGAACTCGTCGTCCGATTTCGACTTTGTTTTCCTCCTGCCGGTGGAACGCTTGCGCCCGAAGAGGCCGCCCAGAAGGCCGGAGAACCAGGATTTCTTCCGGCTGCTGGTTTTCTTTGCACCGAAAACAGCGCTGGAAAGATACGTCAGCAGAGCGGGGGCGATGCTGCTGAGGATGCCGGAAACGGCAGTCTCGCTCAGCTTGGACTGCTTGGAAAGATCCTTCAGATCCTTCGACTCGTTGGTGCCGAGGATGTGGCCGATGATTTTGGCGCCGTCTACGATATCCGCATCGGCGATCTGCTTGTCGACGCTCCTGCTGTCGGTATGCTCCATGAGGGCTGCGAGCAGGGAGCTTGCGCCTTCCTCGCTGGAGGCGTTCTTCGTCAGGTTTTCAAGCAAGTACGGCAGAGCCTGGGACACAAACTTCTTGAGGTCGCTTGCCTTGATACCGGTTTTTTTGGCCAGGGCTTTGATTACGTCCCCGCCGAGAAAGCTGCTGAGCAATTCGCTGAGAAAATCCATGTTTGTTCCTCCTGTAAATTTTATATAATTTGTTTTGCTGACATGGTAATTGACCCGGAACGGTTCACCGGGCACTTTGTTCCTTGACTCTGTCCGGGATCGTCACCGTTACCACGGTTCCGCCGCCGTCGTTGGGCTTGATCGTCAAAGACCCGCAGCACATGAGCTCAAGCCTCTGCTGAATATTCTTCAGGGCGATATGCGGCTCGCTGTCGTCGGACGGGTCAAAGCCGCGGCCGTTGTCCGCGACGACGATCTCACTGCCGGAATCCGTTTTTCGCGTCCGGATGGAGATGTGCAGCGGACCGGCATAGGGATCTCTGCCGTGCTTGACGGCATTCTCCACAATGGGCTGCAGAGTCAGCGACGGCACACGAAACCTGGTATGGGGCGTGTCGAAATCTACAAACAGGCTTTCCGGATATTGGGCCTGCTCTACGGACAGGTAGGCGCGCGTGTGTTCCAGCTCCGAAGAAAAAGGAACCGGCGCCGCGCTTGCGATGGCGGTGAAGTTCTTGCGCAGGTAGGTGGTGAAATCCATGACGACCTGCCGGGCAAGCTGGGGATTCTGATTGCAGAGGCAATAGATGCTTGTCATGGTGTTGTAGATGAAATGCGGCCGCATCTGCAGCACCATGATGCTGGCGCGCTGATTGGCGATCTCCATCTGTTGACGGGCGATTTCCCGCTGACGGCCCAGATCCTTCTCGATCTGATCGGACAGGACGAGACTGTACATGGACAGGGCGGAGAGAACGGTACTGATATCGATGAGCCAAAAGACGTCAACAAACAGATGCACAAACAGCGCGACCGTCATCGGCAGGATCGCGGTCAGAACGCTCAGGTACGCCTTATGGGAAAGCAGCTTTCGGCGTTTAATCGTGCCGGCGAGATTGAGCAGCATGATTGCGGTGATGGGCAGCGGAAGAAGCGGGTACAGGGGGCCGCGGTAATACTGCCTGTCCGGTGTAAGGGTGAAGAAGCCGTCTAAAAATACGGTGCATACAAGCAGAATCAGAAAGGCGACCCACAGGGCGAGAACGGCGCGAAAGAGCCTGCTGCCGCGCATGTCTTCTCCGCAGCAGTGCAGCAGATAAACCGTCAGCATGGGCATCGGCAGCGATATGGCCAGGGAATCAACAAACAGCACGAGTAAGATGACCGGCCTCGGCGCAGGATAATAATGGAAGAACATTTCGGTCAGGCCGAAAAAGCAGTTCACCATCAGAACACTGAAATAGGTCAGAAAGAAGCGCTTGCTCCAGCGGTCAACGCCGGGGACGATGGCGGTGAACCACAGCCCGATCGCGCTCAAAAGCAGCGCCGCGCCGATCAGGAAGAAGTAGAACAGAGGGATCCAGTAGCTCACTCGTCTGCGCCTCCCGTGGAAAACGGATAGCGCAGCTTTTTCAGCTGCTCCCTTACGTCCCCCGGGGTCAGGGGCTTGAGCAGGAATCCCACGGCTTCGGTTTTCCACGCGTCGAGGGAGTAGTCGGCGTAGGCGGTCAGAAACACGATATTGGTGCGGGGATTGATTTCAAGCAGCCGGCCGCAGAGATCGAGCCCGCTGGCCGCGCCTAATTCAATATCCAGAACAGCCAGCGCGACAGGGTTCATTCTGGCGTATTCAAGCGCCTCCAGAGGCCAGATAAAGCCCGTGATCGTGGCGTTTGGCATAACCTCCTCCAACACAGCCACGCCGTCTGAGAGAATGACGCTGCTGTCGTCCACCAGGATGACGTTGGGGCTTTCATCGCTCCGTGCCGCGAGCTGCAGAAGTGTGTTGGCGTCAACGCCGAGACATTTGGAGAGGCGGATAATCATCCCGGCGTCCGGCAGGCGGCTGCCGTTTTCCCACCGGGCAACGGTGGAATGATTGACAAACATCTGCCTCCCGAGCTGCTTTTGCGACAGTCCTTTTTCCGACCGCAGCTTTCGCAGAGTTTCGGCAAATATAGCATTCACGCGACTCATCCCCTTCTTTTTCGCTCACGCTTATGATAATCCAAGACGGCGGCAAAAGCAAGAGAATCGGAAAATCCGGGCTTGACGATCCGGAACATCCCCCTTATTTGCTGTCGGCAGCATTCAGGGAACGAACTCCCGCGAAGAATTACTCCCTGTGGGCGTTCATGGCCTGTTCGAGACTCTATGGCGTCCTCAGCGGCGCTTGCTCCTGCCGCGCTGCTTCTTGACAGCGCCCACGAGGAACTTGATGTTTTCGATGGCCTGCCCCATGAAGTTGCGCCAGAAGGTCTCGCCGATGAGACTGCCGGTTTCGCGCCTGGTTTTCTGCGAGGCCTGATACGCGGTGATGAGCGCGCCGATCTTCAGGCCGTCTTTGATAAGTCTGGAAATGATACCCATTCCATATACCTCCTGTAAATTGGTGAAAACAGCGGTGTCTTGCGTTATTTACCCGCAAAATAAGCCGCGATTCTCTTTGCTGCGTTGTCTTTGATGTTGTTGTAATAGAATGTATAGTCGCCGTTGTGGAAACTCGCCGGGCCGAAGAACGCGGTCAATGCAATGGGGTCGGATTTGGCGTTTGTCAGGATTACACCGCGCCCGGTATTCACCTGCGCGTCCGCGCCGATGTCGCCGATGCTGACCGTGGCGGCGCTCTCGTCTATCAAGAGTGAACCCAGGTTTTCGCTCGACGGCGCGTATTTGTCATCGAGCTTCCAGTTCAGCGGGTTGATGCTGATGGCGCCCGGCATTACGACGACGTTTGTTGCGTTCTCCTCAATATTCTGCTTTCCCTCGGTATTCCAGCTGACAATGACGCCGGTATCGCTCTCACCGGCTGCAAATTTCAGGTGCGGATTAGCCGCAAGGTAATCCCCGGTAATGGAGAAACCGATCAGGTAGGCCGCGACCATGCGCTCGTAGTACGCGGGATGCGCCTTGAAGTAGTCCTTCAGTACGAGGCTGTTGATGGCCGAACCCTGGCTGTGGCTTGCGATGATAAACGGCCGACCGTTGTTGTAATTCTCGAAGTAGTAATCGAGCGCAGCTGTTATGTCTTCGTAAGGAATTCCGGCGAGAGCCGTGCGTACGTCCCCGGTCTTGTCATAGGCGCGCTTCATGGCATACGCGCCGGATTGGCGGTAGTACGGCATAAACACATTGGTGGAGTCCTCGAACGCGCTCGCCATGATGATGCGATCGTTCCTGGCGCCCTCCACCATATCGGGGTTGTCAAGCGGGGCGTAATCGAGAGCGCTGTCGTCTGCACCCATGTATTCTGTCGGGTAGACGAAGAAGGTGTCAACATCTTTGGTAATCTCCGGGATCTGGAGCCAGCAGGATGCCTGGGAATAGTCGGGCGCGCTGCCGCAGGCGCTCTTTTCGGCGGCATTATCCGCGGCGCCTTCCTTCTGGGGCTGCGCTTGCTTTGCGCCTGCCTCGCCGCCTGTCGGAACGAAGCCGAGCTGCGCCTTGACAGACTCCGCAACGAGACCTGCGTTCAGGCCTGCCTGTTTCATGAAGTTGAGCCCGAAGGTCTCGCCGGTATAGCTGCCGGTTTCAACCCTGGTTTTCTCCGCAGCCTGATAGGCAGTGTAGGCCGCGCCGAGCGCGAGGCCCGTCTTGATGAGTTTGGAAATAAATCCCATTTTTCCGCCTCCCAATCAGATTTACGGCAAACATATTTGCCGCAGCGTCAGGATTCCTAAGGAAGCGCTGATTCAATCGACGTGCGCGGATTGGCGAGCAGATTTTTCTGCCGAAGACAGACGGGAAATATGCCGTCAAGCCGAACGCGGGGATTTATTCAGCGTTTTCCTAATTCTATAACAATTGCAGCGCATTTTTCAAGTGGGTGTTCCAGAATGTCAAACGGATACCTTGGAACAAGTGAAAACAGGGAGGAAATATGACAATTCAATGTCATGATCTCGCGCAAAAGAAACAAAAGCGGCAAAACGCAAAATTCCGGTTTGACATTCCGGAAATCCCTCTTGCGCGGCACGGACAAGATTTGGTATAATATGATTGTCTTAAAATGCTCAGTTGAGCAGAACAAAGAAAGGAAGAAAAAAATGGCAAGCAAGAAAACCGCAGAGAATCTTCTTATCGTGAATTTCAAAGTCGAGAGCAAGACCTACCAGGCATTCTCCGAATTGAAGGATGCGGTCGCGGATGACAACTATTTCGTCCAGCAGGCGGCAATCGTCAAGAAGGAAAACGGGGAGATCGTTGTCAAGGACGAGTTTGACACCGGGATCAAGGCTGTGGACGATACCCTGAAGGGCGGCCTGATCGGCGGTCTGGTCGGTCTGCTCGGCGGCCCTCTGGGCGTTCTGCTCGGCGGCAGCGTGGGCGCATTGATCGGCGACGCCAAGGACACGGACGATGCGCTGAAGGATCTCACGCTGCTTGACCGCGCGTGCGAGCTCCTCATGGAAGGTGAGACCGCGCTTGTCATCCTCGCGGAAGAGAAGGGCGACGCTGCGCTGACCGCGAAGATGGAGGCTCTTGAAGGCAACATCACCAGAATGAATGCCAACGAAATGGCAAAGGAAATCGAGCGCGCCGAAAAGGCCGAGGAAAAGCGCGACGAGAAGGCGTTGAAGGAATACTGCGACAAGGAGGTATCCGAGAACCTCCTGATCGTGGATTACAAGAATGAGAGCGACGTTTACCAGGTGTTCTCCAGCCTGAAGGAGCTGAATGACTACTTCTTCATCTCTCAGGCCATGATCGTCAAAAAAGAAAACGGCAAGTACATTGTCAAGGACGAGTTTGACGACCATGTCGGCGCTGTGGACGACACCCTGAAGGGCGGCCTGATCGGCAGCCTGATCGGTATTCTCGGCGGTCCCGTGGGCGTTCTCCTCGGCAGCAGCGTGGGCGCGACGGTCGGCGTGGTCAAGGATACGGGCGACGTTCTGGATGGCCTCGATCTGATCGATTTTGCCTATGATCACATCGCGGAAGGCGAAACCGTGCTCATCCTCCTGGCGGACGAGAAGGGCGACGCCGCGCTGACCGAAAAGCTGAATGCATACGAGTGCAGCATCACGAGACTGGCCGCGCCTGAAGTGATGAAGGAAATCGATCGCGTCGCTGCGCTTGAGGCCAAGCGCGACGAGATTGACGAAGAGCGCGCAGAGCTCGACGCCAAGCGCGCAGAGCTGGATGCCGCGCGCAAAGAGCTCAATGCCAAGAGCAGAGCGCTCAATGCCCAGAGCAAAAAGCTTGACGCTGCGCGCGAAGAGATTGACGCCAATCTCTGAGAAGGGCGAGCGCAGAAATCCCGCATTGAGAATGCCGAAGAGATCATCCGGGAGCTGATCGGCATGATTGGCGGAAACGGCAGCAGTTTGAAGCTGTAATCGAAGAAAGCACGGATGAACGAAACCGGTAAATTGTTATGGTTTTGGGCAGTCTGCCGAAGTTCAGACTGCCCTTTTCGAATCATTTGAAGGAATGGTCGGGAGAAAATGAAAAAATTATTTACGTTCGATGATATTATGGTCGCTTTCATCGCGGCGCTGGGTTACGGCTTCGGTGAAACGATTGCCAAGCTTTTCGGCTGGCCTGAGCTTGTGTGCATGGGAGCAAGCTTCGGCCTCGGCCTTGTGCTCGAAGAGATCATCAGCAAAATCTGCTTCAGCAAAGCTGTGCAGAAAAAACCGATCAATCGGGTTATCACGTATGTTTCGATCTTTCTCGTTTTCCTGCTTGCGCAATATATCTCCATTCGCTGGATGGGCGTGTCCATGATGGATTATGTGTCCGATGAGCTCGTAGATGTTATCTGTATGCCCATTCTCGGCTTTGCGGTGAACCTGCTCATCCGCTGGTATCGCATCAGAAAGATCCGCAAGCGCTACGGAGACGGCAGCGAGGGCTTTGTATTTGACGTGAAGGAAAAGGATGTTGAGGAATTAAATCAACAGAATCAGCCGATTCACGGGGAATATGACGCCGATCTTGCGGTAAAAACCAAAACCGGCGTCTATGTCGGAGGGAAATATAAGAAAACCGTTTGCTATCTGGGCATCCCCTACGCCAAGCCGCCTGTGGGCGAACGCAGATGGAAGGCACCCGAACCGCTTCCCGCATCGGAGGACGTGTATGAGGCGATCAATTTCGGCGCATCGGCCATACAGGTCGAGCAAAAGGGCTCAATTCTGAAGCATCACAGACAGAGCGAAGACTGCCTCTGCCTGAACATCTGTGTCAGCGCCCAAAAGGCGGAGGGCAAAAAGACGAATACCAAAAAGCCGGTGCTCATGCTGTTCCACCACGGCGATTTTGCTTCCGGCGGATCTGCCAACCCCTTGCTGTACGGCGCGAATTTTGTGGAAGAGTTCCCGGACACCGTGTTCGTGAGCTTTAACTATCGCCTCGGCATTTTGGGATTTATTGATTTTTCGGAGGTTCCCGGCGGTGAGGCGTATCCGGACGCCATCAACCTCGGACTGCTCGACCAGATCGCGGCGCTGGAATGGGTCAAGGAGAATATCGCCGCCTTCGGAGGAGACCCCGACCAAGTCACCGTGCTCGGCTTTGAGTCCGGCGCAACCTCCATCTGTCTGCTTTCGGTCTGTGAGCGGGCGAAGGGGCTGTTCCGGAAAGCCTATGTATTCAACGGCAGCCCGGCGTCGGCCTATGATACGCCTGAGGCGGCCAAGGCGCTGGCAAGGGAGCTGCTGAAAGAGACGCAGACCTCGACGATGGAAGAGCTCATGCGGCTGGATACGGAAACCCTGAAGGCAGCGGCGCAGAAGCTCTGGGGGAATATGTGCGCGCCGACCTGCGACGGGGCCCTGATCCCTGTTGACGTGTATCGGGCCTTTCGGGAGGGAGCTGCCTCAGGCATTGATTTTATCCTTGGCATTCCCAGCAATGAAACGCAGGTGTACCGCTCCCTGTACGGCGCTCAGAACTACACGGATGCGATATTCGGGGCTGTGACCGATCTGGAGAAGTACATGGACGATTCCACGGCGCAGGCGGTACAGACATATTTACAGACGCAGACGGCGGCGGCGTCCGAGCTTGAGGCGAAATCGAAGCTTGTTGAGCAATGGCTTGCGCTTTGTCTTTATCGCTGCGCGGTCAGGCTGGCAGAGGGCGGAAACAAAGTGCATCTGATGTACTGGGCTGAAAAGCCGCTGATCGAAAATCTCGGCTCGGGCACGGTAGACGTCGTGGCGGCCTTGCTCGGAAACGAGGACGCCCTGCAGATGTACGGCAGCGTGATGAATAAGGATCTGGCTGAGACGCTTCAGAACTTCCTGCTGAAATTCATGAGCGGAAAAGCCCTGCAGCTCTATCCCAACGAGATCAGGGGCATTGACGCCATCGACTGGAAGCCGTACCCCAAGGCGCTCATTGCTTCGGACGGCAAGCTTCTGTGCGATAAGATAGATGAGCGGATAACCGAGATAAAAACGTTATTGGACTTTGTCATCAATTACAACTGAACAACAGCAGTATAAGCAGGTACCGCCATGCCCCGGAATATTCTTCTGACGTCACTGGACGCGTTGGAGAACGACAGGGTCCTGCGCTATTATGCCGTGCAAAACGAATTCGGTTTCGATTACTGTGAGGCCGCACAGCGCATGGAAGCGAGCGTCGAGTATATTCTGTCACGTTTTCCCGTTGACGAGATCCTCGTCCTCGGCGGGGACATGCCCTCTGAAAACGGAGACGAGAAAAAATCCCGCCGTCTGAAAGATGCAAGCGCTCTTTTTTCCGCGGATCAGGAGACTCTCTCCGCCTTCGATCTGTACCGATCCCGGATCGCCCAGTATAATGAAGTCGGAAATTGATGCCAGGCTTTGCAAGACACAATGATACGGAGGAATCCCTATGAAACAGCTCTTGAAAAACGCGAAGATCTATGACGGAACGGGCGCGGAGCCCTTTGTCGGCGACGTGCTGATTGACGGCGACCGCATTGCAAAGATTGGCGTCGGGCTTACGGATGAGGCGGACACAGTATACGATCTCAAAGGCAAGTCTCTGGCGCCCGGTTTTATCGACGGTCATTCGCATAATGACTGGTACGCGATCAAGAAGGAGCCCCTGCCTTACTTTGAACCCTTTATCCGCCAGGGCATCGCCACCTTCGTGACGGGCAACTGCGGCCTTTCGACCATCGGCTTTGAGCCGGATTCCCCCTACGTGGACAAGCTGGGCGGCGGTCTGTTCAGCTTCAGGGACACGACGGGCGCCTTCGGCACGTTGGACGAGTTCTTTGCAGCCGTGGACGGAAACATGCCCTGCAACCTGTCCGTCCTGGCCGGCCACTGCTCCGCCCGCGCCGCCGTCTCCGGCTATGCCAACCGGAAGCTTACGCCGGAGGAGGAAGCCGCAATGCTGGCCATTCTGGAAAAGGCGCTGCAGCAGGGCGCGGCGGGCCTCTCCCTCGGCATGATGTACGAACCGGGACTCTACGCCGACGTGGAAGAACAGCGAAAGGTCGCCGAACTGTGTGTCAAATACAACAAGCCCCTGACGGTTCATCCGCGGGCGGAGTCCAAGGCGTCCATGGCCTATCCGCAGCTTCTCGGACGCTCCCATCTGCTGCGCGCTTTTGACGAGCTGGTGGAGATCTCAAAAGGCACTCCCCTGAAGCTGCACTACTCCCATGCGATCTTCGTCGGGCGCAGCTCCTTCAAAGACAAGGGCGAGCTGCTGCAGATGATGGAGAACCTGCGCAGGACGGGCACGGACGTCACGTATGATATCTATAACGAGTGCCTCGGCGTGTCGGTGATCACGGTCATCCTGCCGGGCTGGTATCAGGGCATGAGCGCGGAAGAGAAAAAGAAGCCCTTCAACCGGCTCAAGCTGGCGGCGCTGGTGAAGGCCACCAGCCTGCTGCTGGGCTTCGGCTTTAAGGACATCGTGGTCGCGTACATCGGGCCGGGCTATGAGCGCTTCGAGGGCAAATCCGTCCACCGGATCGCCAGAGAAGAGGGAATGAGCGACATCGACGCCTACCTCATGCTCTGTGAGCTCTCCGACTTCAAGGGCCGCGTCAACATGGGACCGTATTCGACGCCGGATATCATCTCGGACTTTGAGCATGACGAGCACTGTCTGTACATGACGGACGCCTGGGTGGAGGATCACGGCATCCAGAATCCCGCCATCTATGACTGCTATCCCAAATTCCTCCGGGATTCCCTGCTTGGCACGGGCGATACCATGCCCAACACTGTCCGCCGCATGACCGGCGCGATTGCCGACCGCTTTATGCTCCCGGAGCGGGGCTATCTGAAGGAGGGCTATTTTGCGGATCTGACGGTATTCGATGAGAACATGATTCGCGCCGGCGTGCCTGACCGTGGCGAGCCCTTCGGGATCGAAAAGCTGTTCATCAACGGGACGCTGGTGCTGGACAAGGGCCGCCTTGACGAGGAAGCCCTGAAAACCACCGGGCGTGCGATCCGGGTGATGTAGTTTGTTTTAATAACAATGAGGCTCGCTGCCGGCGAGCCTCATTGTTATTCAGACTTGATCCCCGCGAGGGCGAGGAACTTCTTTTCGTTTAAAATCTCGTGCGTGATAAATTTCCCGTCCCGGAACAGTGAGAAATTTGTCACCGGCGAGGGGGCGTTCTGCGCCTTCTCGCGCGTGTCAATGTGGATCACCTTCAGCGGGAGACGGTATGCCTCCGCAACTTCGGTGAGGCGCGGCACCCAGCAGCAGGTGAAGGGGCACTGATCGGAGTAGTACAGCACAAAGCCGCTTTCATATACTTGCGGATGCTTCGCGCAGTCCCTGAATTTCGGCTGCTCCGTGTTGCCGTCAAACGGCAGATACCAGAGCTGAATGCCGCAGTCGGATTCGTCCGCGGCCTGAAAGCCTTTGTGTGTGAGATACTTCGGGTCGGCGAGAAAGCCCTTCTTTTTCGCGGAGGACAGGATGGTCAGGCCCTTGAGCCCCTGCGCCTTTGCATCCCGGACGCACTCGTCCAGAAGCTCGCTCGAATACCCGTGACCTTTGAGGGAGCCGGACACCCACAGGCAGTTGATGTGCATGTACCCGTCCGCTTCAAGCGGCTGCCACGCGTTTTCGGCGGGGATGTATTCGATGAAGCACTTCCCGCGAAGCTCGCTGCGGTAAAACACCAGTCCCTCTTTGAAACGCGCTTTAAGCCATTCTTTTTTCCGCGCGCTCTGGTTATTCGACATAGCGCAGCAGATATGCTCTCTGTCGATATTTTCCTCTGTGATTCGGATATATCCCATGTTGAAGACTCCTTTCTCCGCTGTCGCGTCCGGGCGCTTTCGTATCATTGAAAGTATAACACAAAACAAAGGGAGAAGGAAGCGGTGTTTCCGTTTGACCGCGGCGAGAACTTTATGTTTGACATTCTGGAACACCCCCTTGAAAAATACTATGTAATTGTTATAAAATTATATATCTAAGGAAACGCTGAATAAATCCCGGCGTACGGCTTGGCGGCATATTTCCCGTCTGTCTTCGGCTGAAAAACTTGAAATACACAAAGTATTCCTGCGTTTTTCGGCTTTCGACAGCCGAAAAACTGCTCGCCAATCCGCGCACGTCGATTTAATCAGCGCTACCCTAACACAGTGGCAAATGCCGGAGCGAAAGGGGAAGTGTCCATGCCAGGCTGGATCATCGTGTCAGATGCCGATAGGACCAATCTTAAAACAGCGAGTCATGTTCTCAGAAAAAACGGGATGCGTGTCAGCACCGTGACGTCGGGTCATGCGCTCCTGGACTGTATGAACGAAAACGGTACACCGGATCTGATTCTGCTGGACATGAAAATGTCCGATATGGATGGCTTTGAGACGCTGAAAAAGCTGCGGGAGCTTGAGGGCGGGAAGAGCGAGATCCCCGTCATTTTCCTCACCGCGGAAGAGGACGAGGAATCGGAGACCCGCGCACTGCAGCTGGGTGCGGTCGACTATATCCGCAAGCCCTTTGAGCCCGAGGTTCTGGTGAGCCGGGTGAGAAGAATCCTCGACATGCAGGACAAAATGCACCGCTACGAACGCGACGCGCAGATCGACAGCCTGACCGGATGCCTGAACAAAAGCGCGGCTGAGGCGAAGATGGAAGAACTCTGCCGCGAGGACACCGGCTTCCTGTGCATGCTGGATCTGGATTCCTTCAAGCTGGTGAATGACCTGTGCGGTCACGATACGGGGGATCGTATTCTGCGCCTGTTTGCGCGGAATCTCCGAAAGAACATACGATCGGACGATGTCTGCGGAAGGATCGGCGGGGATGAATTTCTGATCTTCGCGCGGAATATGCAGACGGAAGACGAGCTCCGCAGTCTCTACGGGAGAATCAGTGACGATTTTACCGCCGGATATACCGAGATTCTGGGAAGCCGGATGGAGATCCCGCTGGGCGTATCTCTCGGCGCGGCGGCGGTTCCCCGTCAGGGGAGAGACTACAGCACGGTCTTCCGATTGGCGGATCAGGCGCTCGCCTCGGTGAAGAGCAACGGCAAGCACAGCTGGGAGCTCTCCGGCCGCAACGCGGCGGATGTCGATGAGCCGACCAAGGGAATGGATCTGGAGTCCATGACCACTGTCCTCGAAGAGCGGAACATCTCCCATAACGCCATGTGGATGGGCCGGGACGCGTTCATCAACATTTACCGCTATATGGTGCGCTATATGGAGCGCTATCACGGCATGGCCTATCGGGTGCTTTTCACGATCAAAACAAACGATAAATCGCATCTGGATTCCAGGGCGATCCTGATTCAGTTCCGGCAGCTGGTGCAGCATTCATTGCGAAACAGCGACGTGATGATGGAGGTCGGGGACGACCGGCTGTTTCTCCTGCTTCCGGAGGCGCATGATTATGACATTAACCGTGTGGTCTCCCGCCTGCTGAAGCAGTGGGAGAAGACGGAACTCGGAAATCTGGCGATCATCAGCTATGAGACCGGCCGGGTACATCTGAACAGAAACGATCCCGCAGCGGCTGCGGATTCCGGCTGCCATGTTGCGATCGTCGACGATGACGAGGTCGACCTGAAAACGGCTGAGAACATCCTCAGCAAAGAAAAAATACAGGTCTCGGCCATGAAATCCGGGGCGGCTCTGCTGGACTATCTGGAGAGCAGCAAGCCGGATCTGATCTTGCTGGATATCCATATGCCGGAATTGGACGGCTTTGAGACCATGCGCAGGCTGAAGGCGCAGATGAAGCCGGACGGCGATATCCCCGTGATCTTCCTTGCCGACGATGAAAATCGGGAAACCGAAATCGAGGCGCTGCGTCTCGGGGCGATGGAGCTGATCCGAAAGCCGCTCATCCCGGAGCTGCTGACGCTTCGCGTCCGCCATACGATTGAGCTTGTCCGTCTCCAGCGGAATCTGTACGACGAGATCAACAAAAAAACACGGGAAAACCAGACGCTCTCTCTGCGCGTGGTGCAGACGCTGGCGGAGGCCATCGACGCGAAGAATACCTATACCGACGGTCATTCCGGGCGCGTGGCAAAATATGCCAGAGAGATCGCAAGGCGCGCCGGGCATGACATAGACCGCCAGGATTCCGTTTACCTGATCGGCCTGCTGCATGACGTCGGAATGATCGGCGTGGCCGACTACATCATCAATAAGCCCGGCCGGCTGACCGCCGAGGAGTATGACGCCGTCAAGACGCACCCCGTCACGGGCGCGCGGATTCTGCTGAATATCCAGGAGCGGCCGGAGCTGGCAGTCGGCGCCAGATGGCATCATGAGCGCTATGACGGCAGCGGCTACCCCGACGGGCTTGCGGGGAAGCAAATCCCCGAGGCGGCGCGCATCATCGCAGTTGCCGACGCGTACGACGCGATGACCAGCAGCCGGAGCTATCGCAGCGCCCTCACGCAGGAGGCCGTTCGCAAGGAAATTGAGAAAAGCCGCGGTACTCAGTTCGATCCGGCGTTTGCCGACATTATGCTCGGCATGATTGCGGAAGATTCGGACTATTTGATGAGAGAACTGCCATAAGATCCCAATACATTGTGCAAAATTCCCGGCCAGGACCGTGCCGGGCGGACGTTCCTGAGCAGAGCGCGCGCTTTCCCGCGTTTTAAGTCTGTTTTCCGCTTTTTCCCGTCTGCACGCCTTGACATTGGGACGCGCGTGTGATTAAATACTACATATAGGGATATGATGTTCTCGACATCAAAAGGGGGACTTGTCATGTGCGCGTATAAATACACAGGGAAAAGGGCTTCCCGGGTTCTGCTCCGGCTTCTTTCGCTGTGCCTGATTCTGGTTCTGGTCTTCGGGGCTGTCGCGCCTGCCGGCTTTGCCGTCATGCCCACGCGCGGCGATATGCTGCGCTACATTCCGGTCGTCGTGTCTGTGGACGTAAACAACGTTGTGGTCTACGGATACTTTACGAATCTGAATCCCGACTGCACAGTCTCCAACTTCCGGGATTTTGAGCTGGCTGTCTTCATGGACAACACGCTGATTGCTTCCGGCACCTTCGGCACACTGAAGCCGTTTACGATCCCGGCAGAGGGCGCCCTGAACTATAACTTCGAGTTCCCCGGCAGAAACGGTCTTTATCCCGGAACCTATATCTGTGAGGACGACGACGTTGCGATCATGTCCTGCACCTTCGATTACAGCGAGCTGCTTTATAAGCCCAGCATCAAGTAATTCTTTCTGCACGATCTTTCAGTTTTCCCCGGGGTTCGATAACGCCCCGGGGAACTTTTTTACCTGCACATGCGTCTGCATGAGGGAACCGAAAAGGAGAACCGACCATGAAAAAACCTGTGAAACATAAAACCTTTCTTTTGACGATGCTCTGCTTCTGCATCCTCTTTGCGTGCGCCTCTGTCGCGGTGATCGTGCTGGATATGCGCGGCCTTCTCATTCCCACCGCCTCGGCGGAGCCGACCCCGATTCCCACCGCTGTGCCGACACCGACGCCGTCTCCTTCTCCGACGCCCACACCGACCCCGATCCCGACGCCCACACCGACGCCCTACGATCCGCCGGAGGAACTGCTTGCCGCCGTGGAGGTCAATCCCCATGTCATCGGCTGGCTGGAGATTCCCGAAACGGATATCCGCTATCCCATTCTCCTGCATCCCACGGAGGATAATCACTACCTGAATATCACCATCGACGGCGGATACGGCTATCCGGGCTCCGTCTACACCAACAAAATGGAGGGGAAGGATTTCGACACCTTCAATACCGTGCTCTACGGCCACAATATGGCGGACGGCACCTATTTCGGCAGCCTGAAAAACTACCACGACAAAGATTTCCTGGACAGGCACCGGGAGATCGATATCTATACCCCGACCGAAAAGCACAGCTACGATGTGTTCGCGGTGGTGACCTATGACGACCGCTATATCACCGACATGTATGACGATAAAAAGGAGGACGACCGCACGGCCTATCTGCGCTCTCTCGAGGACTTCGGCGCGGAGATCTCCGATATCGACAGGCTCACAAAAGAGGGACGTATCCTGACGCTCTCCACCTGCATCGGCGGGATGCCGTACAATCGCCTGCTCATCGTCGCGGCCGAGCGGACGCCCGATATGCCCGTGAGCGGCGCACCGGCAAAAAATTAGTGATAATTTTTTGAAAATTTTTTGTAACCCTATCGCAATTTTTAAAAGGCTGTGTTATAATATTTCCAAAGGTATCTCAAGCCCCGCGCAAAAGCGGGAAAATACAGGGAGAACGGAGGAAGTATGAACAACAAGCCTGAAAGAAATTCACTGCAAAATGCGATTGCCGTACTGTGCGCGTTCATGATGTGCCTCTCAGTGCTGGCAAGCCCCGCGTTCGCCCTGAAGGCCCACGCGGAACCGAACGACTACCAGCCGCCGCTGGCGCTGAAAACCCTCTGGGAGCAGAACCATCATGTGATTGGCGGCCTGTTCATCCCCGGCACCACGGTCTGCTATCCCATCCTGCAGCACCCCAGCATCGACGATTATTACCTCAACGTCTGTCTCGACGGGACGGAGGGGCTGCCCGGCTCGATCTACACCAACAAGGTTGAGGGGCAGAACTTCAACACCTTCAATACGGTCATCTACGGCCACAACATGCGTGACGGCAGCTACTTCGGGAGCCTCAGGCTTTTCCGCGATCCGGACTATCTGAGCGATCACCGGGAGATTTACGTCTTCGGCGCCGACGCCATGCACATCTACGAGATCTTCGCAGTGGCGATTTACACGGACGAGCGCATCACCGATTATTTCCCCGATGAGCTGGTCGAATACCGCATGGCCTTTCTGCAGTCCCTGCAGAGCGACAGCCTTGAAGACTCGATCCTTCTGACGGATGTGCCGGTCGATCCCAATAACGGCCACATTCTCACGCTGTCTACCTGCATCACCGACATGCCGAACAACCGCCTGCTCATCGTCGCGGCGGAAAAGGCACAGCAATGACTTCAAGAAAATCTGACGGATTTATGAAAAAATAAGCCATCCCTCATCGGAGCCCTGACGCGTCTGCGGGCTTGCGTGAAGGATGGCTTTTTGATTGTCCGGTATATTACAGCGCGGCTTTGATTTTCTCGATCATGTCGGCATATTCCGCGTCGGTGAGGAAGACCTTGCCGGGGTTCATGGCGAAGACGCCGCCCCACTCAAAGCCGTCGCGGTATTTGGGAACCAGGTGCATGTGCAGGTGGCAGCCCGTGTCGCCGTAGGCGCCGTAGTTGAGCTTCTCCGGTCGGAAAACCTTGTGGATGGCCTTGGCTGCGCGGTTAATGTCGGCGAAGAAGGCGTCGCGCTCCTCGTCGGAGATGTCAATGATCTCGCTGACGTGGTCCTTATAGGCCACGATGCAGCGGCCGGGGTGGCTCTGCTCCTTGAACAGGATGAGCTGGCTGACGGAGAGGTCGCAGATTTTAATGCCGAAAGCCGAGAGCAGCTCCCCGCCCATGCAGTAGCCGCATGCCTCACGCGGGGCGGCAGCCTGTCTTTCTTCCAGTGTCATGTTACATCTTTCCTTTCTTTAATCGGCTTCGATCTCCTTGATCGTCAAATCCGTGCCGGTCAGCGGTGTAAGCCTCCGCCCTGCGCATTTGGGGCACCAGAGCTTTTCCAGATCGGCGCTGAACTCATGTCCGCAGTCCTCGCAGCGGGCAAGGCCGTTGATGGTCTCAATCGCAAGCTCCGTATCCTGATAGGGCGTGCCGTCGATAACGGCCTGCCAGCAGTCCGTGAGAAAGCGCGGTACCACGCCCGACAGCATGCCCACCTCGAGCGTAACCTTGTGGACGACGGTCAGCTGTTCTTCCCTGGCGATGCTGTCCACGGTTTTGAGGATGGCATCGCAGATCCCAAGCTCGTGCATTACTTTTTGATATTGTTGCGGATGATCTTGCCGGTGCGCTTGACAAGACCCTCGGCAACCTTAATGGGCATGGTCTCAAAGGCGCCGGCGTGCCAGTCGCGCACCTTTCTGAGCCTGATGGCGTCGAACTTGCATTTGGTGGTGCACAGGCCGCAGCCGATGCAGAGGTATTCGTCCACCTTCGTCGCGCCGCAGCCCAGGCAGCGGGCGCACTCTTTGCGAACCTGCTCCTCGGTGAAGGTCTGGCGCGCATCGGAGAAGGTCTTCGCCTTTGTCTCATTGTAGCCCGGCTCCTGCCGTCTGGCGGTGTCGAAGCTGCCGAGTGTGACCAGCGCGTGCTGCTTGTCCAATTCGCGGTAGATGCGGCGGTCGCGCCCCATGGTGAGAGTCTGGCCCGGATGGACAAAGCGGTGCAGGGAGATGGCAGCCTCCTTGCCCGCGGCGATCGCGTCGATGGCAAACTTCGGCCCGGTGAACACATCGCCGCCGACGAAGATATCGGGCTCGCCGCTCTGGCAGGTCAGCTCGTTTGCCTCAGCGGTGCCGTTCTTCCGCTTCTGCAGCGCGCCGACGTCCAGCCCGCCCCAGTCGACCTGCTGGCCGATGGCGGAGATGACGCTGTCCACGTCGATGAATTCATACTTCCCGGTGCCGACGGGCTTGCGGCGGCCCTTCTCGTCGGGGGCGCCGAGATCCATGACCTCGACCATGATCTGTTTGACCTTGCCGTCCTTGCCGATGATTTCGGCGGGCGAGACGAGGTAGCGGAACTTCACGCCCTCTTTGACGGCCTCTTTCACTTCGTCGGGATCGGCGGGCAGCTCGGCCTCGGTGCGGCGGTAGAGGACTGTGGTCTCCGCGCCGAGCCTGACGGCGGTTCTGCACACGTCCATCGCCACATTGCCGCCGCCGATGACGGCGCAGCGCTTGCCGATGTCCGGTCTCTCGCCGAGATTCACGCAGCGCAGGAATTCCACGCCGCCGTATACGCCATCCAGATCCTCGCCCTTGATCTTGAGCGGGGCGGATTTCTGCGCGCCGATGGCGAGATAAAAGCCCTTGTAGCCCTCGTCGCGGAGCTGCCGGATCGTGATGTCCCTGCCGACCTCGACGCCGCATTTGAACTCCACGCCCATCTCCTTGAGAATGTCGATCTCGGCGTTGAGCACGTCCTTTTCCAGACGGAAGTTCGGAATGCCCAGCACCAGCATGCCGCCCGGAACCGGGTTCCTGTCAAAGACCGTGACGGGATAGCCCTTGTTGGCAAGATAGTAGGCGCAGCTCATGCCCGCAGGGCCCGCGCCGATGACGGCGATCTTTTCCTCGTAGGGTCTGCCGATCTGATTGACCATCTTGGGGATGTAGCGGGTTTCCTCGTTCAGATCGTGGTCGGCGATGAAACGCTTGACCTCGTCGATGGCGACGGCCTCGTCGATGCCGCCGCGGGTGCACTCGGCCTCGCAGCGCTTGTTGCAGATGCGGCCGCAGACGGCGGGGAAGGGGTTCTCCTTCTTGATGAGCTCCAGCGCGTCGGTGTAGCGCCCCTGCGCGGCGAGCTTCAGATAGCCCTGTACGGCGATGTGCGCGGGACATGCGGTCTTGCACGGCGCGGTGCCTGTGGGCAGCACGTCCTCGCGGTTCTCGCGGTAGTCGGGATTGAAAGCGTTTTTGAAGTTGAAGGTGTTGACGATGGAGGCGTACTCCGGCACCGGCAATTCCTCGGAAGAGCAGAGCTTCTGGCCGAGCTTGAGGGCGTTTGCGGGGCAGTTTTCCACGCACTGGGCGCAGGCCACGCACTTGGCCTCGTCCACCTCCGCCACGAAGTTGGAGCGAATGGCGTCGCGCGCGCCGAACATCAGCCCCGCGCGCAGGCCGAAGCAGGCGCAGGAGCAGCAGTTGCAGATCGCGGCGGAGTCGCCCGCCTCCTCAATGTTGGGGATATCGTGCATGAAGCCGTTTTCCTCGGCACGATGGATGATCTCCAAGGCCTCTTCCTTCGTGATCTCCCGTGCGCGGCCGGAGCGGATATAGTGTTCCGCGCCCTTGCCCATCTGGATGCACATCTCCTGATCGAGATGGCCGCAGCCGTCGTTGATGCTGGTGCGCGAGGCACGGCAGGAGCAGGGAGAGACGGAGAAGCGATCATACTTGTCCAGGTAATAGCTGAGCTTTTCATAGGGGCTGACGCCGGGGATGTCCTTGATGGCGCTCTCCACCGGGATGACGCGCATGAGACCGTAGCCGTCGGGCAGGATGGGACCCATGGACTGCATGCGCAGGCGCGTGTACTCCTCAAACGCGCGGCCGATTTCGGGATGGGCGGTCATCAGGGGGACGTTGTTGACCATCATTTCGAGGATGCCGGGGGCGAAGATCTGCATGAAGTAGACGTCCTCGCCGTCCTTCTCGCTGTAGGTGCGGCGGAACACGCCGTAGTAGACGAGATTGTCCAGCGAGGGCATGATTTCCTCCACGCTCTTGCCGACCTTCCTGGCGAGCCATCCGGCGGTGCGCTCCTTGCGCAAGCCCGCGGCGATGGCGATATCGGCCTCGTCGTCGCTGACGATATCCGCGAGACTGTAATATTCGGGGGCATTCTCGTCGATCTTGTTCACGACGCCGGAAATGCCGCCGATGACATGACAGAGCTTGACGATTTTCGGTCTCAGATGTGCCATTGATTTCTCTCCTTTATGTATGACATTGCATCGCAGGGGTCGATCCTCTGATCGACCCGAATCTTTGAAAGCGGTATAGAATCGGCGGGCCGATGAGGGCGTCGGCCCCTGCGGAACGCTATCAATTACGCATACCCCATCGCCAGGCGGAAAACCTTTTTCTCCGTCTCACCGCTGACGTAAAAGGTATCGCCGTCGGCCTGGAGCGTGACGCGGATCTCGTCGCCGAGCCTCGCCTCGTTTGCGTATTCGATGGCGATTTCACACAGGCTCCGCCCCTCGGCCGCGGCGGGGATCAGATCCTCCGCCAGGTCGAAATAGCGGGTATTGTTCATGTGGCCGTTTAAGTCCACATAGCTGAACGGCACGGTAAAGCCTGACGCGGCCTCCCCCTGCGCCCGGCGGGGCGGGGCGGGGAGCGCGATCTCGCTGCCGGTTGTGATCCCCTCGATCACAACGCCGTACCGGTCCGGGAAGACCATGCGCCGCGTCTGCTGATCCACCAAAGCCCAAAGCGCGCTTGCGGAGATGAGGGTGTTTCCCCCCTCGTCCAGCACGCGGTAATAGCGCGGGAAGAGCAGATGCATCGTGTCGCCCGGCCAGGATTCCAGCGTGATGCGCTCGTCATATTCCGGCATACGCGCGATTTCCGCGCGCTGGAGCGTGACCATCCAGAGCAGCCCGCGGTCAAGGGTCATTTCGCGCCCCATGCCGAGCTGCTCCGTATGGCGGATGGACGCCTCCTGCATCAGCTCGAACAAAACCGAGGTGCGCAGGCGGCGGTGCAGATTGACGTCCTTGTTGCGCAGGCGAAGCTGCGTCGCGTATACGTTCATTCCTTCGGCAGGTACTTCATGATGGCGTCGGCCACGTCCCCCATGGTGGAGAGCTTTTTCCACTGCCTCTCGGGGATGCGGACGTTGAACAGCGCCTCCAGCTTGCAGATGACGAGGATGAAGCCCATGGAGTCGATGGCGGTCTCGGTGTTGATGACGGTGTCCTCATTGAGTTCCTCGCCCACCATCTCGGGCACGCAGTCGCGGATAACCTGGCGGATCTTGTCAAGTACTTCTTCTCTTGTCATAATGTCTCCGTTTCCTGTTGGAGTTCCCAACGTTTTATTTTTCCCGTTGCCGTGCGCGGCAGGGGGTGGCTGACAACATATACGGCGGTGATCTGCCTGCCCCGCGGCTGATCGGCCATGAGCGGGCGCAGACGCTTTTCGATGTCCTTCGCGTCCGCCTCGCCGGAATAGACGAGCACGGGCCTGCCGTTTTTAAGGGCGACGGCAAGCTCCTGATGGTCGAGGGCCTTCATGATCGCGCTTTCGTATTCGGGCAGGAAGAGCTTGGTGCCGTCGGGCAGCACCAGCATGTCCTTCTTGCGTCCGGTGATATGGAGCTTCCCGTCTTTGTCGAAACGGCCCAGATCGCCGCTGTACAGAATACCGTCTTTCAAAACCGCGGCGGTGTCCTCCGGGCGCTTGTAGTAGCCCTGCATCATGCAGGTGGGGGCCTGAATCAGAATCTCCCCGTCGTCGGCGATGGTGATGGTGTCGTCCGGGCAGACCTCCATGGCGAAGGGGTCGCCCGAGACGCTGATCGCCACGCCGGAGCTGGTCTCGGTCAGCCCGTAGCCGAAGCTGACGCGCAAGCCCTTCGTCCTGGCCGCCCCGAGAAGCATCGCAGGGCAATCCCCCGCGCCGACCAGCACGAGCTTCAGCTCGGGATTAATCAGCTCATGCTGCAAAAGAAAGCCCAGCAGCATCGGCACGACCGACACGGCGGTGGGGCGGAAGAAGGCGCAGTCGTCGGCATAGTGCCGCGCGCCCCGGCCCAGCGCGACGGACGCGCCGCAGCTCAGCCCCCATAAAAGCCCGCACACAAAGCCGAACACATGCCCCAGCGGGAGCATGCACAGAAGCGTGTCCTCCGGCTTCAGCGGCAGCTTTGCCCCCCCGTTGTACGCGCTCTGGCAGAGGGAATGATCCGTAAGCACAACGGCCTTGGACTGCTCCGTCGTGCCGGAGGTGAAGAAGAGAAGCTTCCCGGCGCCCTCCTTCACGCCGCCGGTCAGGAAGGGACGCAGTTCTTCACAGAGATCCTCGTCGCCCCAGAGCCGGTCGGCGTCCGTGTACCGCAGCAGACCGCCCAGTGTCGATTCCGGCAGTTCGGCGCTCAGCATCACGATCTGGAGTCCCGCTTCAGCCGCGGCAAAGATCTCCGTCACGCAGCCCAGGCTTCCGTCCGCGAGGATGCCGATGCAGCTTCCGCCGTCCCGGCGCAATTGGTCAGCCCGGCTTTCGACCGCGTCGCGCAGTTCGGAAAAACTGAGGGATTTTTTACCGCGATCCTCATAGATCAGCGCCGGACGATCCGGCGTTTGTTCCGCCCAGTGGCGGAGCATGTGGGAAAAGGAATCAAAGCGCAAGCACTCACCTCCAGGTAAACGTCATTTCTCTTGTTATGAATATATCATAGTCCCGTCCGAATGCAAAGAGCTTTTTTCGTTATTCTCAATAAAATTTGACATTTCTCCTTCAATTGTATAATGCAATTTGGGGAGTATCGTTGTATATTTAACATAGAAAAATACCGTGCAAATTTTCTAATCTTTTACAGGAGGGTATTATGGACAAGAATACGCGTATCTGCATTATCGGCGGCGGCCCTGCCGGGCTTTCCGCAGGCATGTATCTGGAACAGAAGGGCTATGAGAACTACACCATTCTGGAACGGCTTGACCGCGTCGGCGGCAAGTGCTGGTCTCCCCACTACAACGGGAGACGCTATGAGATGGGGGCCATCATGGGCGTTCCGTCCTACTATGCCGTTGAGGATGTGGAGAAGTTCTGCGGTATCACCCACGACGGCCCCAAGCTCAACCGCAACTACAAGGACGACCAGGGCAACGTGATCGAGCCCTTCGCCCGCACGCTCTGGAACATTCTCAAGAACCCCTGGCTGCTGCAGATGAAAAAGCAGCTCACCAAGTTCGGCGAACTGCTGGAGACCAAGTACAAGGGCTATGACGTGAACGGTCACCGCGGCGTCGCCCAGGGCCGCTACGACGGCTACGCCGTGACCCCCGACCGTGAAAAGGTCGAGGGCGTCAACCCCAACCTCAAGGATCTGGCCCTGCCCTTTAAGGAATTCTGCGAAAAGAACGGCTGCGAGCTGGTACAGAAGATCTGGATCGGCCCCTTCACCTCCTTCGGCTACGGCTACTTTGACGAGATTCCCGCGGCCTATGTCCTGAAGTATCTGGACTTCCAGACCTGCATGAACTTTGTCAAAGTCAACCTCTGGACGTGGAAGAACGGCACCCAGTATATCTGGGAGCAGCTCAACGAGCATCTCAAGCACCCCGCCCGCCTCAACTCAAGCATTGAGAAGGTCGAGCGCAGGGACGGCAAGGTCTATGTCACCGTCAACGGCCAGGTTGAGGAGTACGACAAGATCATCGTCACCGCGCCGCTCTACATCCCCAACAAGCGCACCGACGGCCAGAAGGGCATGGTCGAGTATTTCGACGTGCGCGACGATGAGATGGCGCTCTTCTCCAAGATCGACTATGAGCGCTACGACGTGCTGGCTGTGGAGACCAAGCCCGAGCATCACCCCGAGATCTCCTACTATGTCTTCGACAACATGGTGCCTGAGAAGCTGGGCCATCTGATGGTCTACTACCGCCGCTGGAAGGATGAAGTCAACCAGGTCATCACCACCTACGCCCTGCGCAAGCATAAGAACATGGCGGAGGTTCCCTACGACACCTGCAAGCGCATGGTGCTGGACGATCTCAAGATCATGCGCAACCCCGCTTCCAACGTCGTCAACGAGTGGTCGGTTTACTACTTCCCCCATGTCTTCTCCGAAGACTACGCCGCCGGCTGGTATGACAAGGTCGAGGCCATGCAGGGCAAGTACGACACCTACTACGCAGGCGAGGTCATGTCCTTCGGCGACATGGACGAGACTGCCGAGTACTCCCGCGAGCTGGTGGAGAGATTCTTCTGATAATCTGTGTTCTGTTCTTGGCTCTCCCCGCGTCGGGGAGAGCTGTCACGAAGTGACTGAGAGGGGCCGCAAGCCGGAATACCCTCTCAGTCACCAGTGTGCGCACTGGTGACAGCTCCCCCTTTGGGGGAGCCAAGTAAATTTACACAAATCCTTTTGAAAGGACAACAACATGAAATTCTATAAAGACCATTACGATGTGGTCATCATCGGCGGGGCGCTGGCGGGCATGTCCGCCTGCCTGCAGCTTCAGGCCTGGGGTATCAAGGATATCCTGATCCTGGAAAAGCACAACATGCCCGGCGGCCTGGCCACTGATTTCGTGCGCAACGGTTTTGAAATCGAGGCGACCCTGCATGAGATGATGTCCATCGGACAGCCCAACAAGCGGCTCAAGGTCGGCAAGTTCTTCGACGACATGGGCGTCAAGATCGACTGGCTGCCCGTTCCCGAGTGCTACCGCGTCGCCCTGCCGAACTCCGGCATCGACAAGGTGCTCCACCCGGACTATGACGACACCTACACCACCGTCGCAAGAGAGATCAACGAGGTCTGCCCCGGCACTTATGAGAAGGTGCATGAGCTGATGCTGCTCTGCCGCCGCGTCTACGACAGCATGAACACCCTGTCCGTCACGCCCATGAACAAGCTCATGATGCTCCTCAAGCACCCCGACTTTGTCAGGACCGTCGGCTACACCGCGACCGAGGTCATCAACACCTTCGATCTCCCCAAGAAGGCGGTCGAGATGCTGACGCCCTACTGGATCTATGTCGGCAACCGCATGGACGATCTGCCCTTCACCATCTACGCCTTCCTGATGGCCGACTACTTCACCGGCTCCTACGTCTGCCGCGGCTTCAGCCATGAGATGAGCATGAAGCTCCAGGCCAAGTGTGAGGAAAACGGCGCGCAGTACGAATTCAACCAGGAGGTCGAGAAGATCCTGGTCAGGGACGGCAAGGTTTACGGCGTGCGCACCGCGAGGGGCGACGAGATCCACTGCGATTACGTGATCTCCGGCGCATATCCCAACCGCGTCTATTCCCAGATGATCGAGCCGCTGAGTGAGGTGCCCGAAGGCGCGATCAAGATGATCAACAACCGCAAGCTCTCCGTCGTCCCTGTCTCCGTGATTATGCTCATCGAAGGCACGCCCGAGGAAAACGGCATCACCGATTATTCCACCTTCTCCGGCACCACGATGGACACCAACAAGATTTGGGAGAACTACTCCAATATTACCGAGCCCTATAACTACATCACCACGATCTGCCTCAACTACGCAAACCCCACCCTGCCCGAGGGCTACACGCAGCTTTCCATCACGGCGCTCGTCCCCTCCAAGCCCTTTGAGGACGTGAAGGAAGAGGATTACTTCGACCTCAAGCGCCGCCTTGCAAGTGAGATGATCGACGAGTGCATCAAGATCACCAAGGTCGACTTCCGCCCGCGCATCACCGAGATCGAGGTCACCACGCCCATGACGGTCTCCCACTATGTGGGCGCGTGGAAGGGCAATATTTACGGCTATCTCCACTCCATGGAGGATCACGCCGTGGCAAGACTGCAGATGAAGGAAAAGGATCACTTCATCGATGGCCTGGAGTTTGCGGGCGCGCACGGCATGTCCGGCGACGGCATGGGCCCGCAGATCACCAACGGTCGCGCCGCGGCCAAGGCCGTCAAAGAAGATATCGAGAAGAAAAAGGAGGCGGCGAAGAAATGAGCATCAATGTCAAAGGCTTTTTCCAGGACGTGGGCGGCGCATCCCGCGTCGTAAAGCTGAGAGAGGAGAACTTCGCCAAGGGCTCCACCACCCCCGACCCCCACGATCCCATCCGGGAGCTGGCCGACAAGCTGCACCCGGAGCATATGCTCTTCAAGGTCGTGGATATCCGCGCGGCCTCGCCCAGTTCTCGCGTCTTCCGCTTTGAATCCGCCGACGGGCACATCCCCCCGTTCCAGAGCGGTCAGTATGTAAACTTCCGCCTGAAAATCGGCGACAGCGTCCTGTCCCGTCCCTACACCATCTGCTCCGCCCCCTTCGAGGCGAGAGGGGAGCATCCCTTCTTCGAGATCACCGTGCGCCGCAACGTGCCGTACCTCGTCCCCGATTACCTTTTCGAGAACGTCAAGGTCGGCGACACGCTTGAGGGCGCGCTGCCCTTCGGCTTTTTCTACTGGGAACCCCTGCGTGATTCCAAAGAGCTGGTTGCCCTCGCCGGCGGATCGGGCATTACCCCGTTCCACTCCATGGCCAAAGAGATTGCCTACGGCAAGATGAAGGGCTGCAAGCTCACCATCCTTTACGGCTCGGTCAAGGCGAACGACATCGTGCTGAAAGACGAGCTTGCCAAAATCGAGGCCGACTGCCCGGATGTTAAGGTTGTCCATGTCCTGTCCGATGAGCCCGACTGGCAAGGCGAGAAGGGCTTCATCACGAAGGAGATCATTGAGAAGTACTCCACTCCGGACTGCACCTATATGTTTTGCGGCCCGCTGCCCATGTTCCGCTTCGTCAAGAAGGCCCTGGACGAGATGGGCGTGCCGGTGCGCCGATTCCGCCACGACGTGGTGAACAATCCCGCCGACGTTTCCACCCTGCCCGGCTACCCCAAGGGCACCGAGCAGAAGACCTTCAAGATCACTGTCCTGCGCGGCATCCATGAGGACGTGATCGACGCGAAAGCCTCCGAACCCGTGGCCGTCGCGCTGGAACGGGCGGGCATCCCCATCGACACGCACTGCCGCAACGGCGAGTGCGGCTTCTGCCGGAGTCATCTGCTGGAGGGTGAGATTTTCGTCTCCCCCATCGGCGACGGACGCCGCAGAATGGACAAGGAGATGGGCTGGTTCCATGCCTGCTCCTCCTGGCCGCTGACCGACCTCAAGATCAAGATTCCCATTATGTGATAAGACAAAACAGGCAGTAGGGGCCGATACCCTCATCGGCCCGCCGTTAACGCACCATGGCGTTGGTTGGCGGGTCGATCCGGGGATCGACCCCTACGGCAGCGTTACCGTGCAATTTGAGACAGCTTTTTTCACAGGGAGGAATTCTATGCAACAGCGTCAACAGGGTATGGACAGGCTGCGCATCCTCGCGGCCTATTTTGTCGTGGGCATCCATCTCTTTGCGCTGCTCGCCGATTTTGGCGGCGGCGCGGGGGTCTGGCTGTTTATGAACCTTTTGATCTATGCTCTGGTCTTCTGCGCGGTCAACTGCTTCGGCTTGCTCAGCGGGTATCTCGGCTACCGGGAGGAGAAAAACAGCCTGCGCCTCTCGTCGCTTCTGCTGCTGTGGCTGCAGTTTCTGTTCTATCGCGTGTTCTTTCTCCTGCTGCCGTCACTTCTCGGACTTGCCGATCCGGTGAACCTCGCGGACATTTTCCTGCCTGTGACGCGGCGGGTGAACTGGTACATGACCGCCTACTTTGAAATGATGCTCTTTGCCCCAGGCATGAACCTTGTGATCCGGCACAGCTCCCGGAACGCGAACGCGATCATGTGTCTTGCCCTCTTTGCCGTGTCCGTTTTTTCCACGGCCCTGCGCGCCGTGATGGACTGTGATCCCTTCCTGCTGGGCGAGGGCTACAACTGGATGTGGCTGTCTTTTCTCTACTTCTGGGGCGCGTCGGTCAAAAAGCACGGCTGGTTTCGGGGCGTTTCGGCCGCGAAGCTGCGTCTGCTGCTTCTGGCCGCGCTGCTGCTGACCGCCGGGTGGCGCTGGGGGATGCAGACCTTCTTCTCCCCCGACGGCTTTCCGGGAAATACGGGCAAGGTCTTTTACTGCTACCCCTCCCCCACTGTTGCACTCGCGGCCTTTTGCCTGCTGCTCCTGCATGAACGCATGAAGGCAAACGCGCGCATGGGCGCATGGATCGGAAAGCTCTCTTCCGCGGCGCTGGGCGTCTTCCTGCTGCACACGACAGTATGGAACTGGCTCATTGCGCCGAACGCGGCGCTGCTGTCTCCCCTGCCGCAAGGCTGGGCGTGGCTCAACGTGCTGGTCTCGGCGGCTGTGATTACGGCTCTCTGCATCCCGGTCGATCTCGCCCGCGGGTGGCTTTTTGACCGGCTGCGTCTGCGTCAGCTTGCGGGGCACATACAAGCGGCGGTTTTTCGCCTCTGTGGGGGAATCGGAAATCATTGACAAGGCGGCCCTCTCTTCGGTATAATTATGATGTTAATCGCCTATACCATAAAACTATATATTGCAGGAGGTAATCACCATGGTCAAAGTAGATCTTTCGGGCGCGAGGCAGTTCTTCACCACCGCCGGCCCCGACTACGCGGCAGCTGCCCGCGCCCATCAGAGACTCGCCGAGAAGAACGGTCTCGGTTATGACTTCACCGGCTGGACGGAGCTTCCCCAGCGCATCAAGGATACCGAGCTGGACGCCATCGTCGCCACCGCGGAAAAGATCCGCGCCCGCTCTCAGGCGCTGGTCGTCATCGGCATCGGCGGCTCCTACCTCGGCGCCCGCGGCGCGATTGAGCTTCTCAAGCCCATGCCCGGCAAGGGCGATCCCCGCGTCTTCTTCATGGGCAACACCCTGTCCGTCGATGCGCTCAACGACACCATCGCCGCCCTGGGCGACATGGACTTCGACGTGAATGTCATTTCCAAGTCCGGCACCACGCTGGAGCCCGCCGTCTCCTTCCGCATCTTCCGCGAGCTTCTGGCCAAGAAGTACGGCGACAAGGCGAACGACCACATCTTCGCCACCACCGACGCCAAGCGCGGCGTTCTGAAGAGCCTTGCCGACAAGTATGGCTGGCCCTGCTTCGTGGTTCCCGACGATGTCGGCGGCCGCTTCAGCGTGCTGTCCGCAGTCGGCCTGCTGCCCATGGCCGTCGCCGGGATCGACGTGCGCAAGGTCATCGACGCCGCCATTGAAGAGCTCAAGGCGCTCGACCTGCGTTCCCCCGAAAACCCCGCCTGGCAGTACGCCGCGGCGCGCCAGCAGCTCTACGGCAAGGGCTACGGCATTGAGATTCTCGGCTGCTACGAGCCCAGCTTCCGTTTCATGGCCGAGTGGTGGAAGCAGCTCTACGGCGAGAGCGAGGGCAAGGACGGCAAGGGCATCTTCCCCGCCTCTGTTGAGTTCACCGCCGACCTGCACTCCATGGGTCAGTTCATCCAGCAGGGCCCGCGTACCCTGATGGAGTCCATCGTCCGCTTCACCGAGAGCCGCAGCAGCTTCCCCTTCCCCGTGGAGGCGGAGGACGCCGACGGTCTGAACTATCTCGCGGGCCGCGACATCAGCGAGGTCTGCCGCGTCGCTGCCGACGCCGTGCGCGAGGCGCATGTCTCCGGCGGCGTGCCCAACCTGGTGATCGAGGTTCCCAAGCGCGACGAGGAAGGCTTTGCCGCCCTGGTCTGCTTCTTTGAGGTCGCCTGCGCCATCTCCGGCTACATGTCCCAGGTCAACCCCTTCGACCAGCCCGGCGTGGAGGCGTACAAGAAGAACATGTTCCGCATGCTCGGCAAACCCGGCGCGAAATAATTTTCTCCTATAATTTATGGGGCTGTGAAAGCGTATTTCACAGCCCCTGGCTTTTTTAAAAAAGAAAGCAAACGGGCCGATCAGTCATTGATCGGCTCGTAGTATTGTTCGAGATACTCCTCCAGCGTGAGGCCGAGATCGCGGATCTCCTGCGCGGCCTCTACACCGACATAGCGGTAATGCCACGGCTCGTAGATGATGCCGGTGATGTCGCTCTTCTCAACAGGGTAGCGGAGGATGAAGCCGTAATCCCAGCAGTGCTCCATGAGCCATTGCTGCGTGGGCATTTCCTCCTGATGCTCGTTTAAGTAAGGGTAGTTGTAGTCTATAATATCCGCGGCGAGACCGAGCTGGTGCTCGCTCGTCCCCGGCAGGGCCACCGTCGTGGCGGCGACGTCGGGCGCGTCTTTGGGGTCGACGCCTTCCTCATACACGAGGCGCGCGATCTTGTTGTTGAACAGGTACTCCTGCATCGCCATGTCGCGGTAGGCCGAGCAGACGAAGGGATCATTTCCCGCCTCCGCGCAGTCGGCGATCATCCGGATCATGGCGTCCGCGGCGCGCGCGTCCATAAACTGATCATCGTCGCCGTAGCCCCAGGTCACCTGCCGCAGCTCCGGCTCATAGCCCTCCTGCATCTTATGCCAGGGGTTGACCAGCGTCAGAAGCTCCGTCCGTTTGCGCAGGACGGGGGTCGGCTCCGGCGTCGGCGTCGGCTCCGGGGTTGGTTCCGGGGAAGGCTCCGAAGTCGGTTTCGGCACAGACTCTGTTTTGGGAATCGGCGGGAGTGCTTTCCCAAGGGGACGCAGCCCGGCGGAGAGGCTGCGCAGCGTAAAAATCCCCATCAGCCCCGCCATCAGCAGGACAAGCAGAACAGCGATAGCAACGCGGTTTTGTACGTTCAATGCCAAAAGGCTTCCTCCTAAATAATACCCAGATGCTCCAGCAGAATCTTGAGGCCGATGCCGATCAGGATCACACCGCCGGCGATCTCCGCCTTCGCCTTGTACTTCAGGCCGAACAGATGCCCGATATACACGCCGACGGCCGAGAGTGCAAAGGTCGTCACCCCGATGAGGGCGGCCGCGGGCAGGATGCGCACATTTAAGAAAGCGAAGGTCACGCCGACGGCCAGCGCGTCGATGCTTGTGGCGATGGCGAGCAGCAGCATGGCCTTGAAGCTGAGATCGTCGTTGAGATCGTCCGCCTGTTTTGCTTCGCGAATCATGCTCAGACCGATGATCGTAAGCAGGCCGAAGGCGATCCAGTGGTCGACGCTCTTGATCACATGCTCAAACTTGTAGCCCAGCGCCCAGCCGATTATCGGCATCAAGGCCTGAAAGCCGCCGAAATACAGCCCCACCAGCGCCGCGTGCTGAGGCTTCAGCTTTTTGAGGCTCAGCCCCTTGCAGATCGAGACGGCGAAGGCGTCCATGCTCAGTCCCACGGCGATCAGGAACAGTTCAAGAAAACTCATTCTATCTAACTCCCAAACGATTTTCCCACAGACTGTACATCATGTCAGCAGAAAAGTCAAGGAAAACGGCAGGATCATTATATATCCTCACGCCGTCAGTTTTGCTCGAAAGGAAGCCCCCGATGAAGGAAATGTATGATCTTTTGAAAAAAACCGGTCTCTGCTTTCTCGCCACCTGCGAGGACGGGCAGCCGCGTGTGCGGCCCATCGACAGCGTCCGCCTGTACGAGGAACGGCTGTACTTTCAGACGGGGCGCCTGAAGGCTGTCTCCCGCCAGCTTCACGCGAATCCCAGGCTGGAACTCTGTACCCTACCGGACAGCGGAAGCTGGCTGCGCATCGAGGGCAGCGCCGTCCTGGACAACGATCCCGCCGTTCGCGCCCTCATGCCGCAGACCTGTCCCGGCTGCGGCGGCGCGGACGAGGCCGAGCTTTGGTATTTGCGCAAGGGCGCCGTCACGCTGTATACGCCCGACGAGCCGCCGGAGACGCACAGGTTTTGACACGCGAAAAGGCGCAGGTCTTTCCGGACGCCTGTTCAGTACTTCCTGCTCAAAATCAGATAGGCGATCCAATAGGCGGCGATGAGCAAACACACCGAATACGCCAGCACAAGCTGCACGGTGCGCTCCCCCATAGCCATCGCGACGATGGAGCCGATCCCCTCGACCAGAACCACCGTATACCCGGCCCAGGCCCAGCTCTTCATGCGCAGGAAACGGTTGCGCTCGTCGTTGGCCTCGGTGTCGATCTTCTCTCTGTATGCGGGGTCGTTTCTGTATTTCAGGTTTCGCGCGATCTGCAGCGCGCCGACCGCCATCAAAGCGCCGCCCATACCGCCGTAGGCATTGGAATCCAGCACCCCCGCCGCGGAGAGGCCCAGCAGCGCCGCGCCCAGGATGACCCAGAAGATGCTGAGCGCAAGTTTTTTATTGTTGTAATACATGGCTATTCCTCCTCGAAAATGAACACTTCTTCAATCGTCATACCGAACAGGGCCGCGATCTTGTGGGCCAGCAGGATGGAGGGATTGTAGCGCCCGTTTTCCAATGAGCTGATTGTCTGCCGCGACACGCCGAGCTTCTTTGCCAGTTCCTCCTGCCGGATCCCCTTCGCGTTTCGTATTTCCTCGATTCGATTCTTCACAGCATCGCCTCCTGCGGATGTAAAGTTTGCTTTACGTCCTGAATATAGCACGTCTCTTCCAATATGTCAAGCGCACTTTACATTTCGACGAATAGAAGGGCTGCGGCAAAATGCATGTTGAAGCAAAACTGTAGGGGTCGATCCCCGGATCGACCCGCTGCATTACGCACATTGTCGTAAAACAGCGGGCCGATGAGGACATCGGCCCCTTGATTTCGCATGGTCATACAGTTTGCTGCAGCCCAAGCCGTTATTTCTGTTTTTCCAATTGGATTGCGCGTATCGCTCAGGCAGGGCGGCGCTCCTTCATCAGCTTCTTGCATTCATACATGCTGTAGTCCGCTCTGCGGAAGACGTCGTTCACGGTATCGTCACCTTTATACAGGGCGTATCCGATTGCGGCATTGACCGTTTCCCACGGTTCTCCATCCGCTGTCGAAGCCTCTCCGGCTATATCCCGGAACTGCTCGACCATCTGTCCGACCCTGCGACAGTCATCTCCTCTGATAATCACCACGAACTCATCGCCGCCGATCCTGTAAACCGAAGATTCGTCAAACACCTCGCAGATCATGGCGCAGACTTTCTTGATCGCCTCGTTTCCCTTTTCGTGGCCGTAGCTGTCATTCAGGGTTTTCAGATTATTCAGGTCGATCATCACGATGCCGAATTTCGCGCCGCCTTGTGCGATGTCCTTTGTGAGCTTCTCCGCTTCCTGGTCATAGGCCAGCTTGCTGCCCACGCCGGTCAGCGCGTCCCTGTGCGCTAGCTCATCCATCTGATTTGCTTTCAGTCTGGTCTGGCTCAGCTCGTTTGTGGTCTTCATCAGATTGTCGATATAGCCCTCTATATCGTGGGTCATCTGTTTGAAGGAGGAGTAGAGCGATTGGATCTCATCCTGCGTCCTGATGGTCAGATTATCAATTTCGCTGCTGTTTCCCACCCTTGCGTCATAATGCTTTGCCGCGCTGCTGAGGCGGTTGATGGGGCGGATAAGGAGCCGGTTGACCAGGAGGATCGCGGCCAGACAGATCAGGATTGTCAACCCGGCAAGGCCTGCCGTGAGCATGGTGATAAAGTGCTTCTGCTCGGCCCTCACAGTGTCCATGGAGATATCCGCCATGGCATAACCCAGAACGCCGCCCTCTTTATCATAAATGGGAGCACCCGCCGTAACCAGCCATCCGTAGGGCTCCGTGTTGGTGATATACGGCGGAAATCCTCTTTCCGGCCTGACAAGCAGCTCCCGGTTTTCCTCGTAAAGGGGATCGGCGCACCCCGGCGGGCAGGCATCCTCATACGCGCCGTCGACAAGATAAAGGAAGATGTCTTTCCCGTCGATGCAGGAAACATAGAGGCAGTCCACGTCATTGACGTCCTGAATCTTTCTGAGCTGCGAGCGGAGGGACTGAAACTCCTCGGTCTCCTCCAAAGAGGCAAACTGCGCGATGTAGGCGTCAAATTCCGGCGAGCCCCAATCGTCGCTGAATACAGGTTCCTTCGTATTGTCGAATACGGTCATAACCTCATCCCTCAGCTTCTTCACCCGCTCCGCGTCTATGATCGCCGCCATCGTATGTGCGATGTCATTGGCCTTATCCTCGTATGTACGGTCTATCAGTTGGCTGATAAAGCGGCTTGAAACCGCGATGCCTGTTATGCCGATCACAACGGCGATCAAAATAATCAAAATGACCGTCTTTGTTCTCAGTGAATATTTCATGAAAGTCTCCCTTTCCGTCTATTGTGCCAGGTCGGCTGCCGCCAAAAAAAAGAGCCGCGGCGAATCCCATTTGTCTGGTAGTATAACACCGCAAAGCCAAATGTAAATACTTTTTTTGATCTATTCTGCAAAAATTGGTCAATCTGCTCTAATTTCCTTTTTTTCACGCATATTTCTGGTTCTTTTCTGCACGAATCGAAAGAGGCTGTCTCAAAATGCATGTTAGGCATTTTGAGACAGCCTCTTTCGGTCAGCGCGGCGCTGCTCCGGGCCGCTTGACCTCACATAATGGTCTCCCGCAGATCCTCTTTGTGAACGGCGGTTTGTCTATCTGCTTCTCCGGTTGTGCTCCGGCTGACGATAGAATTCCTGTTTGGCGGCAAACATATTCTTTTCCGCCTCTGTCACAAGCGCATGCATATCAAGGTCGCCCTGCGCCTTGTTCTGCTCGCCGACGCCGAACGAGATGTGATATCCTTTTTCGCCCAGCTCCGCCGATATCCGTTCCAGCTCGGACGACACCTTCTCCGATTCTCCGTCCGTCTTGAAAGCGACAAATTCATCGCCGCCGACGCGATAGGTATTATCCAAACCGAAAACCTTCTGCATGGCCGCGGCGACCTCTTTCAGCATGACGTCCCCCATATGATGGCCTTCTCTGTTGTTCTTTTCATGCAGGCCGTTCACGTCACCATAAACACAGACCAGATTTGATCTGCACATCTCCGGGTATTTCAGCAGCCGGTTCTCATAATGATTCCGGTTTTTCAACCCGGTCAGCAAATCGGTCTGGCTCATGTATTCGATCTGACTGGACTGCGCAAGGGCGCGGATCTTTATACTCATAAGGAAGATCGTAGTGGCAACTGCCACAGCGCCAAAGGTGATCATGTTCCAGACGTCGATCGTCGCAATACCGGGCTGTTTGATGCGAACGGCGATCACGCAGAACACAGCGACGACAGCCTCAATCAGCGAGGACATTCTGGTGGGGCGGTCATAAAACAGCAGCGGGCTTACCAGCAGGAAAGCAACCGCCGATACAGCCGGTTTATCTGCATGAAGCAGGGAAATACGAATACCGAATACATAAAGCACGATCTCGAAAATATAGACGAGAAGCATCACGAGCGCCGGCTTCTTTGGCACAACGTATTGCACGCAAAACAGAATGATCAGCATAATGAACCCGGAAACCAGGTATGTCGTACTGTTAACTGTCGCAAATCCCATGGTGATCATGCTCACGATGTACAGCAGGAAAAACATCACACCCGCGAGCTGCGAAAATACTTTCAACAGAACGCGGTTTTCATCACGGATTCTGGGAAGCAGTTGCTCAAAGTCCTCCTTCTCCAATCCCGCGTATAAAAAGAGCTTATGTATAGCTTGAAAAGTCATCCATCTTCTCCGTTTCTTTTTCGGTCGCTAACCGATCATCGATTATGCGTTTCACGGTTACGCCTTCCCGGGCAAACATATTGCGCCGATTATAGCCATGACGCAGATGAAAGTCAAGCATAAAATATGAACATTCCGGGGAATTCAAAAAAATGTCAAACAGGGTGAAATGCCTTATCCATACATTGTTTAAGAAACATTGTCGCAAGAATTTCTGCATTTGCCGAGCGGGTAAGTGTTGAGGAAACAAAGTGTTTTGCCCTCTCCGCCCCAGTGTGCGCACCGGGGCACCTCCCCCGGAGGGGGCGACAAGTAACTTTGTCTACAGTCTGAGTATTCCGTTGCTTTTCAGCCTTCGTCAGACAAAAAATCTGCTTGTCAGTCTGCACACGTCGATTTAATCAGCGCTTCCTTTGTTTTCTTCACCCCATACGCAGAGCCGGTCGAGAACAGCCATAAGGGATCTGCCCCGTTCGCTCAGGCTGTACTCTACTTTGGGCGGAATCTGCGGAAATTCTTTTCTCACGATGAGCCGATCACTCTCCAACGCCTTCAGGTTGGAACTGAGTGTCTTGTCGGATATATTTTTCAGATATCTCCTGAGCTCATTAAACCGCACGGGCTCAAATTCCATCAGGCAATACAGGATTACCATCTTGTGTTTGCCGGATATAAGCGACAAGGTATAGCTGAATCCGGTATCTTCGAAATTTGCGTCTTTGATGTAATTATTAATCATGCCGCACTTCCTTCAAAGAAAGTACCTTACTTAAATGCCGGTACTTGTTTTATTTCCGATGCCTGATATAATTATAGACAGGACACACGTTCCTGTCAATTAATATAAGGAAAACGCTGAATAAATCCCCGCGCACATCCTGACAGCGGATTTTCCGCCTGGCTTTGCCGAAAAGCTTGAAATACACAAAGTATTCCATCGCTTTTCAGGCTTCGTCAGACGAAAAAATTCACTCGCCAGTCTGTACACGTCGATTTCATCAGCGCTTCCTAAGGAAAGAGGAAGCATTCATGAGACAAAAGCTCAAAATCACTGAGGCCATCTTCCCGATGCCGGTCCTGATGATCGCAACATACAACGAAGACGGCAGTGTCAATGTGATGAACGCGGCATGGGGAACCATGCAGGAAAGAGACACAGTCGCCCTGAATCTCACCGAATCCCACAAGACCGTGAGGAATATCAAGGCCAGAGGGGCTTTCACCGTAAGCATTGCCGATGCTCCCCACCTGGTAGAAGCGGATTATTTCGGCGTCGTATCCGGGGACAATACCCCCGACAAATTCGCCCGCAGCGGTTTGACAGCCAGCAAGGCCGAAACTGTAGACGCGCCTGTCATCAATGAATTCCCGCTGTGTCTGGAATGCAGGTTCATCGAATACCAATCCAATGAATATGGATGCGGCGTGATCGGAAAAGTCGTCAATGTCACCGCTGATGAAAGCGTAATGGAAAACGGCAAGATCAACATGTCGCTGGTGAATGCCATCGCCTTTGACCCATACACGCACGGTTACTATAAAGTCACTGAGCGTGTTGGCAACGCCTTTAAGGATGGGCTGTCATTGAAGAAGTAATACTGTCTGAACGCCATAGCGCCTCTGAACCGCAGCGGTCCGGAGGCGCTTTCTCATGTTTTGCCATTTATACCGAACGGGTTCTTCTTGCCCCGGGGTTGTTGGCGCTGTTCACGCCGATCCCGACGGAGCCTCGCCCCTGTCGACCCGAAAAGGCTTCACGCCGCAAGCTCTTCTGCCTGCGCTTCCGGTTCCCCCTGTTCTTTCGGTTCTGCCTGCTCTTCCTCCGAAACCTCCGCCCAGGACAGGGTATAGCTGTCGGCCGATACGTCGAGGACTGCCGGAACGCCCATCAGGAGCGGATAATTGACGTCTCCGTGCCCGGCGGGGAAGCCGAAAGCGACCGGCACATCCAGCCCGGAGAGAAACTGGCGGGAGATCATATCCGCCACCGATTCAAACGGGCCGCCTCTGGCCGCGCCGTAGTTGCCGGTACCGTCCGCCGGGAGCTTTATCCATTCGCCGAAGACAATCCCCGCCGCTCTGTCGAGGATCCCTCTGTGTTTCAGGATCGTGAGACAGCGGTGTATGTGCTGCATGTTTTCGCCGGTCTCTTCCAGGAAGAGAAGAAAGGGCTGCTCCAGTGCCGTGCTGTCATACGCGGTATCCAGCGCGGCCGTAAGGGTTGAGAGATTGCCGCCGATGAGGATGCCCTCCGCCCTGCCCGCTTTACAGAAAGCGTTTACCGCGCATTGATAGGCGGGAAGCTCGCCTTTGAGCATACGCAGCTCGGCGTCTGCGCATGTTTGGGGGAAATCCGCTGCGAACACGGTGCTCATGCCCGCATGGACGGAGGGAAGCCCCGCGCGGGTCCACGCCCCATGGAAGGCCGAAATATCGCTGAAGCCGATGATCGGCTTGTTTGCGGCCGCAATCAGATCCTGCGGGAGCGCGTCGAGAACCTCCGTCGCCCCGTAGCCGCCGCGGACGCAGAAGATCGCCCTGATTTCCGGATCCGTCAGCGCCCATTTGAGGTCTTCCACGCACTCTTCGAGTGTCCGCGTCTCGCCGCCGACATATCTGCCCTCTACCGGCTCGAAGCCCCAGCCGCGAAGCCCCGCAAGCACCGTCTCGATCCGTTCCCTGTCGGGCAGGGCGGAGGGAGACACCACGGCAATTTTGTCGCCTTCGGAGAGATACTTGAAAGCCGGTTCGCCGCTGTATTGCGCAAAGCCCGTTATCTCAACTTTCGTATCGACGCCCTCATCAAAATACTCTCCGGAGCCGTCATAATAGATCCGGTCATACGGGATGGGGTAAACCGCGCCCTCCGCCGCATGGACGGATGGGATCAGCAGGACAAACAGCGTGCAGATCAAGAGTATTCCAAACAGTTTTTTCATTCTTCGCATATCGTCTCTACACAAGATCAATCTTCTCTCCCTCACGGGCAGCGTGTACATTCTCTCTGCCCATCTCTGCTTCCCTGCCAGGCAGCCGACGCGCTGACTCACAGCCTGATCCAGTATCGCTGGATGACGCCGGATTCGGTCAGGCCCACGTCGTCCGTGATTTCGTTTTCCGGTTCCCCGCCGTTTTTCACGATCGTCCGGCGTGAGGCTTCATTCCCCTTGTCACAGGCAAGCAGGACTTTTTCTTCTCCGTACTTCCGACAGACGGGCAACAGCAGTCTCAGCATCTCCCCGGCATACCCTTTGCGGCGTTCCTCCGGCAAGACGCTGTAACCGATATTCCCGCCGTATTTCAGCAAAAACGGCGAAAGCGGATGCCGGTAGTCGATGATCCCCACCAGCTTGTCGTCCTCCGCCCGGACGGCCAGAAACACCTCCGACGGGACATACTCCCTGCCGTACTTCTTTCTCAGCCGGGGCTCAAAATCAATCCATTGCTCGAAGGAATCGACCGCCTCCAGCCCCGCGCAGCCGTCGAGACTGTCCCCGTTGGCAAGCATTTTTTCCCTGAATCGCATGACCTGCTCCGCGTATTCCGGCGCAGGTCTGACCAGCTTCAAATCCATAACCTCACCCCTCTGCCGACAGCGTCTGTGCCTGTATGATATGCCATTTTACCACATCCGGGGGGACTCTGCCAGTATGCATTTGCAGGATCGGGCTCTTGACAATTCAGGCCCGGCAATCGGATAATAAGGCGATTCCACTTTTCGGAGGCTCTTCCATGAGACTGTTTATTGCCATCAACCTCTCTGACGCGATGAAGGACAGCCTGATCAGCATGCAGAACGCGCTGTATGACCGGGGCGTGCGCGGGAACTACACGCCGGAGGAAAACCTGCACCTGACCCTCGCCTTCATCAGGGAGTACCCGGACGCGGAGCCTGTGCTGGACGCGCTGTCCGCCGTTTTGTTCCGCCCCTTTGAGCTCCGGCTGGAGGGCATGGGCCGCTTCGGCGATCTGTGGTGGGCCGGGATGCGGGACTCCGTCCCCCTCGCCGCCGTCGTGCGCCGCATCCGCCGGGCGCTTGCGGAGAACAATATCCCCTTTGACAAAAAGCGTTTCAGCCCGCACATTACCCTGATCCGAAAAGCCTCCGGGGACATGCCGGGCCTTGCGCCGGAGCCTGTTTCCATGACCGTGGAAACGATCTCGCTCATGCGCTCCGACCGGGGAAGAAACGGGATGATTTACACGGAGATCGGAACCGTGGAGGGAGAAGACACATAATCGCGGAGGGGCATATTACAACGCACCGGAGGCGGTCATGAGGTTTGAGATGTGGGTGGAGCCGCGTTTCATCGTTTCAAATCCGCGCTCAAATCCTCAGGGACGCTTCTCGGGCCGCGGACGGCGTAGATTTGGTATCGGTCGTTCAGCACCGCGAAGGGGAAGCGCTCGGGGTCGTAGCGCTTTTGCAGGCGGATCTTCATCAGGCTTTTGATCGTCAGCCCCTCGCGCCGGAATTGGTACGGGATGTCCGTCTCGGTCACCCGGCACTTGTACAGGATCGCGGAGACGGGCGCGCCGACGTACAGGAAAACCGTGTCGCCCTTCTTGATCCCCGCGCCCTGCTTCCAGTTGATTTCGTCCTTGTCGTCAAAGGCATGGACAATATCGAAGTACTTCGGGTTGGAGGGGATCAGCCACTCCTTCGGCGGGCGGGTTTTCTGCTTCGTCTTCGCCGAGGCGGTAGCCTGCCAGCTCCGGTCGATCCAGGCACAGACCTCGTCCAGAGGCACGCTGCCGTCGAGCAGGATGGAGATCCAGTTACCGCGGCTGATATGGTAGCCGGGGAAGTACCCCTTCTCGCGCGTCAGGAGATCGGCCAGCAGAGGGCTATCCAGCTTCACGTTCAGCACGTCCACCGGCTCGTCGTTCTCAAGGCCGAGCTTTGAACGGGGTATGTCCATCACAATCCCGTACCACTTCCGGTTGTCCTGATGGCGAAAAACCGCATAGCTCGGAAAGCGGAGCCACAGATATTCGATTTCGCTTTTGTATTTCTTCCTGACGTACGCAAACACGTCTTCCCGCAGGGAAGCCATCCTGTTCACCTTCTCATTCTCATATACGTCTTGCCCTGTGTCTGCCGCCAGTGTACCACATTCCGGCCATCCGCGCAATCGGGCGGGCAAGGCAGCGCTGGTTAAATCGTAATCCAAATGCGCGTAAAAAATCATATTGGCAAAAAGCGCGGGAAAAGATTGAGAAATGAGTGTTTCTATGGTAAAATACAGAATCGAATCTTGCTCGGATTACGCCCTGCCCCATTTTCCGCGCTTATTCTGCAGGATGAAGCCGAAACACCATCCGGGCGGTTGTGCGGGAAGGGGCAGCCTGACGCGGACCATCGCAAAAGAAAAGCCCGGGAAAACTGACTGAAAAAACAGTGATCGCCTGGAGGATCGTATGAGAGAGAAAATCGAATTTGAAAAGAATGACCGGATCGCCGTGATCGCGCCGCATCCTGACGATGAATGCCTCGGAGCGGCCGCCGCCCTGATCCTCGTGCCCGACCGGACCGACGTCTTTGTTCTCACAGACGGAAGCCACGGCAACCCGGACAGGAGCATTGAGGAGGAGGCAAGGATCCGCAGGCTTCAGTTCGAGGCCGAGATGGAGGCAGTGGCTCCCCGTTCCTGGGAGTGGTTCGGCCTCGAGGACACGACCCTTCCAAAGCAGGGGGATGCCGCCGACAGGATTGATTTCACCCCGTATACAAAGATCTTTCTGCCCTGGCACCAGAGCCCTCATCCGGATCACCGGGCCGCGGCGCTGATGTGCTGCAGGGCTATCCGCCGCCAGAAGGCGCAGGCGGAATGCTACATGTATGAGATCAGCACACCGTTTTACCGGCCGACGCACTACGTTGACATGACAGAGTTCCTGGAAGACAAGCGGCGTCTGATCCGTTTTCACGGGGATCAGAACGTGCAGGAGGAGATCACCCTGTCGCTGAATCGTTTCCGCGGCTCACAGCTGCTGTCAAACCCGCAATGCCGTTACGCCGAGAGCTATCTGAAGGTGGACGCCCGCAAGATCGGCTACAATCCGGATCTGATCGCAAAGCTCTATACCCTGCGGGAGGATCCCACGCTGGAAGCCTCCCTGGCGGAGAAGGGGATCAGGATCAAACGGGTGATGCCGCCCGACTTCACACGAGTCTATGAGTTTATCCGGGACAACTTCGCGCAGTCCTGGGCCGATGAGGCTCTGTCTGCGATGATGAACGGGGTCTGCTATGTGGCAGTGCGGGACGGCAGGATGCTCGCCTTCGGCTGCGCCGGCGCCCTCGCGCCGGATTATGCCGGACCGGGCGGCACCCTCCCCGAGGCCCGCGGTCTCGGGATCAACACACTGATGGTTCAGAAGTCCTTCCGCTACCTGAAGGAGCAGGGATTTCAATATGCGATCAACGGCTCCGTCGCCCCGGCGGAGAGAAAGATCGTTGAAAAAGTTGTGGACATCATCGCTGTCGAGGACAGTGAAGGCGCGTATGGAGATTTGCTGAGGCGATGAATACAGAACTGCGGTTTATCGAAAAACTGGAGAAAAACTGCGCTGCGCATCCGGATGACGCAGCACTGATCTCGGCGGATACCGGGAAGAGCATGACCTATGCAGAGCTGTGGGAATGCTCCGGCCGGGTATACCGCTTTCTCAGGCAGAAGAGCATCGGGAAGGAAAACGCGGTGATGATCACGCTCCCGCGCGGGACCGACCCGGTCGTCACCCTGATCGGCATCTGGCGCGCGGGCGCGGCAGCGGTCATGCTGGAGGCGGACTACCCCCCTGAAAGAACGGAGTACATACGGCGGGACGCGGACTGCGTGCTGAAGATCGATGAGGAACTGTTTTCAGAAATCATGGCCGGCGACGCTCTAGAGGGGTATGAGGAAACCTCCCTTCAAGACCTCGCCTATCTCATCTATACCTCCGGGACGACAAGAAAGCCAAAGGGTGTGATGCAGGAATACGGTACGCTGGAAATGTGCGTAAGGCTGCATTACTGCGGGGAACGCCCGGTGATCGACGGCAGATTTGCCCTGATCGCGCCGCTCTATTATGTGGTCAGCATGCTTGTCATTCCGCCGCTTCTCTATAACGCGCAGACGCTGTGCGTGATCCCGAAGAGCATCGTCAAGGATCCGGACCGCCTTCCCGCATGCATCGAGGCCTTACAGCTCACGAACCTTTTCATCGTTCCCTCCATGCTGAAGAATCTGAAACGGATCCCCGCGTCCCTGACGAAGATCGTTGTCGGAGGAGAACCGGCAAAGAAAATTTTCAGCGACCGGGTGGAGATCTTCTGCGGGTACGGTCAGTCGGAATCCGGCTTCAATGTCTCGACGTTTCTTATTGACCGGGAATATGACGTCACACCGGTCGGCAGAATCGGGGAGCATAAATCGGAAATCTATATCATGGATGACGGCGGCAATGTCCTTCCGGTTGGGGAAACGGGGAATCTCTGTTATCGGGCGCCGTATTTCCGGGGTTATCTCGGCCTTCCCGAGCTCACGGAGCAGGTCCGTCTGAACGGCTGTATCCGCTCGGGGGATTACGGGTCGATCCAGGCGGACGGAAAGATTATCATCACCGGCAGGGCCGACGAATTGATAAAGATCCGTGGAAACCGCATTGAACCCACGGAGATCGAAGCGGTCTTCCAGGAGCTCCTGCAGGTCGAATGGGTGGGAGTCAGAGCCATCCTTGATCAGGAGCATCCGTATCTCTGCGCGTATTACGCGCAGGAGCCGAAGAGATCCGTCGAGGAGGCAAAAAGACTTGCCGCCGGGAGGCTTCCCACCTATATGATCCCGACCTGCTTTATGAAGGTGGACAGCATTCCCCGTGAGGCGAACGGAAAGATTTCAAAGAGAAAGCTTCCGGTCCCGGACAGAGACGGCGGGAATTTTCAGGGAAGCGCTGATTAAGTCGACGTGTGCAGACTGGCGAGTGCATTTTTCGACTGACAAAGCCTGAAAAGCGACGGAATACTTTGTGTATTTCGAGCTTTTCAGGCGAAAGCAGGCGGAAAATCCGCTGTCAGGATATGCACGGGGATTTATTCAGCGTTTCCTTAGGGAAGCGCTGGAGGAGGGAGAACGGTTTGGTTTTATACCATTGCGCAACGATGTACCAGGTTCTGGAGGCGATCGTCCACCGGGAGAGAGTCCACGCGGGGGAGCACTGCGTCCTGCTGCTGGCGGATTTCTCGGCAAAGAAATATCAGGACTACAGGGAACTGGAGGCGTTTTTCGACGAAGTTCTGCTCTTTCCCTACCGGTCGATCTCCAATGACCCGGATACCATCCTGGAGGAGACGGAGAACGCGTACAGGAACACTGTGCCTTACGGGATCACGGAGTTTGAACATATCTATGTGGCTTCCGCTTTCTACTATTTTTCCCTGTATCTGATTGCAAACGGCGTTTCCTTCCACATGTTTGAAGACGGCGGAGGGATCCTCTCAAAACCGAAGGTCCTGTATGAGATCATCAGGGACGTCACCCCCGTCATGGCGGATATTGCCCAGACCTACGGCCTTCTGGACGGGAGCAGCGAATACGTCCGGGACATTATCTGCAACTTCTCCGCGCAGAGCTTTATTTCCGACGATCCGAAATGGAAGCATTTTGATCCGGCGTCGGAGATCGCGCGTCTCCGCCCGGAGACGATCCGCGCCGTCATGCGCTTTTTCCGGCTGGAAACCATCCGCGATATTCCGGAAAACGCAGTGCTGGTCTTTACGCAGCAGTTCTCAAATCTGTATACCACGACGCTGGAGGAGCAGATTGCCATTTATCAGGTCTGCGCCGACTTTTTCCTCCGGGGCCGGTCCCTGATCTTCAAGCCTCACCCGGACGATACCGTGGATTACGCGCGCTTCTTCCCGGAAGCGAGAACGATCCGCGGGAGGTTCCCCGCGGAACTGATGCCGGTCCTGCTGGACAGGGTCCCGGATACGTCCTTCACGGTCTCTTCCTCCTCTGTCCGGAATCTTCGAAGCATCTTCCGGAAGAACATCGTCTGCGGCTATGATTTTCCGAACACCTTCCGGGCGATCGAGCGGTATTATTTTGCCTTGAAGCTGCTTTCGGAGCTGGAAGAAGGGAATCCGCGCCCTGTCCATACCTTCGGTGCGGACGTCAGCCTTCTTGAAGCGCTCGCTGAGCACGCCCTGAAGGTCTCGCTCCCCTTTGTCCATGAGACCGTGCTGAAAAACGAAACAGCCGGGCGTCAGGTGTGGCTCATCGACGACTGCACATTTCAGAGCGATTACTTCCGGACGAAGGAGAAGGAGCTTTCGTTCCCCTACCGCAGAGTAAAAGTGAAGGGTGTTGAACCGCCGGAGCCGGACACCGCCTGCCTTTCAGCCGCCGAATCTCCGAAACAGCCGGAAAGTCAGGCAGACGCGCTTTCCGTGAGCGCCTTTCTGGACGCGTGCGGCGAGGGGGATCTCGTCATCTTTCTGGATTCCCGGGACGATCCCTGCTTTTATGATGAGAAAAACAAAGAGCGCTTTCAACGGATGATTCCGCTCAGGGTGAGACACAGAAGGCTCAGGGAAGAGAATGTTTTTTTCCCCGACCGGGATCTCACCATCTACGTGTATACCGGAGACACCGGGATCAGAGAAAAGGCGATGCGGTTTCATGCCGGGATCGTTCTGAAAAATACGGGACTTGCCGCGGAAATACAGGCGCCGGAGCGGGCTTCCGGCGATGCCGCGGCCAGCAGGCAGAGCCCGGCGGGGGAATCCGCGCCGGAGACACGCATCGGCATGGAGGAGTATCTTGACCTCGCGATGGATCTCAACGACATGAGCATGAAGGCATTTCTGCGGGATAAGATCAACATGTTCCGTCGTCCGGGCCTGCGGGAATTCATGCGAAGGCCGGCCCTGGTTCCCGCCGCTTCGTCCGATGAGCAGCTCCGACAGTTCCTGCGGACCTGGGGAAAGGCCGTGGGAAAAAGAAATACCTCTGCCGGAGAGGGCTTTCGGATCTATGCGGATAACGGGACAGACCCGGTCGGGCAGATCCGCTCTGACGGCGCTGACATTCTGGAACCCTATATCCGACAGCACAGTGCGTATCAGGCGATCTACCCGCACAGCCTCAACACGATCCGCATCCATACCGTGCGCAGCGGTGGGGACGTGAGGATCTTTCTGCCCCTCATGCTTTCGGTCGGAGGCGGCGGAGCAGTGACAGACATATCCGCTGCCACGACAAGGTACCGTGTCCTCCTCTCCGAGGACGGGAGCATCCTTCAGGCAATCCGGCAGGATCCCGGAGGCCCCTGGCAGGACGCGGACCGGCATCACGATACCGGCTATCTGTTCCGCCGCGGCAGAAAGCTGCCGGGTATTCCGGCGTGCGTGGAATGCTGCCGGAAAGCGGCGCTTTTCGTTCCGGAAATGCGGTACATCGGCTGGGACTTTGCCGTAACGGATCAGGGGCCGGTCATCGTGGAGGCCAACAACATCTCCGGCTCTGTTCATGCCCTCCAGCAGGCAAAGGAATGTGCCGACGGGGCCGGTATCAGAACGGAAGTGGAAGAACTGCTCGCCTTCGGGATGGAGAGTGTCCGGTACAATACGGAGACGGTCTTTGTTTCCGAGCCCCTCATCGGGGTCGAGGCTTCCCTGCCTGACAGCAGAGGGCTCTATCTGATCCTGCTGCAGTCGGCACTGCACAGGCACGGCGTGGAGTTTTATGATCGGGCGTTCATCACGCCCCGGCGTTCTGTAAAAAAGCACTGCAGCATCCGGTATCTTGCGGATGAAAATCTCATTCTGCTCAAAACGGAGCAAAACACAGTACGGATTCCCCAGCCGGATGTAGGAAAGCTCGGGCTTCTGCCGTACGGTGAAGATCAGGATCGGCCCCGCGTTTCGGAAGAGGACTTTTTCGCTTTGGATCAGCTTGCCGCGCGGGAGGCGGCGCGAATCTACCGGGCGCTGGCGGATACCGGCAGCGGCCCGGAACACTTGGAATGTCAGGAGGCCAGACAATGAGGACAGCATGTTTCATCCCGATCAAAGCGAATTCGGAGCGCGTAAAAGGAAAGAATCTCCGCGCGCTCAACGGAAAGCCGCTGTACCGGTATCTCTGTGAGCATGTCCGGGAGGCCGAGGTGTTCGATAATGTGTACATCGATACCAACAGCCCCGAGGTTGCAGACTATGCCCGAACGATGGGGTTTGAAGTGATCGACCGCCTGCCGGAACTCGCATTGAATACGGCGAACGGGAATGATCTTCTGGTGCACCACTTCGAATTGCATCCGGAATATGATTATTACTTTCAGCTTTTTGCAACGGCGCCTTATATGAGACCGGAAACGATTCGCGCCTGTTGGGAGAAACTTACCTGCTCCGCGGAGTATGATTCCTGTTTTACGGCGACGGAGAATCACAGCTTTTACTGGCTTGCCGGAAATCCGGTGAACTATCGCCCCGAGATCCTTCCGCGCAGCCAGGATATGCTTCCGATGATCGAAGAAACGACAGGCCTTTACGGGATCTCAGGGGAAGCGCTCAGAAAATACCGCTGCAGGATCGGCCGCAAGCCTTATATCCATATCGTGAGCCGCTTCGAAGCTGTCGATATCAATACCGAAGAGGATTGGAAGCTTGCCGAATATGTGGGCAGGGCGATTCTCGAACTGGAGTGATTCCGACTCAGCGAAGTTCTGCCGCAGGGCTCCGTCCCTGCCGCGCAGCGGAAAAAGAAAGGAACAATACAATGATAGACTGGATGGAAAAAGGCTCCCGTGTTCAGGAGACGGTGGAAATTGTGAATGAAAAAGCGCGCCCTGCGGAAAAGCAGTACGGGACAGCTCCGCTGCTGTCCGTCATTCTGCCCGCCTACAACTGTGAAAGCTACCTGACCCAGACGTTGGAGAGCGTTCTGTCGCAGCTTACGGACGACTGCGAGCTGATCGTTGTGGATGACGGTTCATCGGACGCTACCTCGGAGATCCTGAAACAGTATGAAGGCGTTAAGGAAAACCTTCAGATCGCGTACCGGGATCACGCCGGGGTCTCGGGGGCAAGAAATCACGGGCTGGACATGGCCCGCGGAGAGTATGTTGCCTTTCTGGACTGCGACGACTGTTTGGAGCAGGGCTTCCTGCAGAAGAGCCTGCCGCTGCTGGAAAAGCAGGCGGGTCTCTATATCCTGGGCATTGAGCGTATCCATCTGGAAGGAAACAGCGAATTTTGGACCGTTGCGGACAGATGCTATGACAGTGTCTCCGATTTTGCGGATGCGTATATCCGCACCCGGCAGCTTCTGATCTACTCCAACTGCAACAAATTCTACCGCCGAAGCTTCATTGAGCAGGCGCATCTCCGTTTCGAGGAGGGCGTTGATTTCGGAGAGGACCGTCTGTTCAACTATGGCTATCTGCGCCTGCTGGAAGGACAGGATCTCCATCCTGCGGTGATCACAAGCTCTCTGGTGATGCTCCGTTATATTCAGCGAAGCCGCATGTCGCAGTCGTCGAAAAGCGTCCCGCATTATTTCCGCCGGGTCATGCGGCTGCATGAGGAAAAAATACGCTGCTTTTTCGATCTGTCGAAGGGTACGTCGCAGGAGGAGCGGCTGGATTTCCAGGCCTACGATCTTTTCTGCGAAACAGGAAAAGCCATTGACCGCTTTGCCATGCACCCCGGAGAGCTGGATGAAAACCTGCCGGAGATCAATCAGATGGTCTTCGGGGGACCCTATGACCGGGACACTCCGGTTGACGTTCTGGTGATTCTGGGAAGCCGCAATTGTGCCTACAAGGCGGATGAGGCCGTTGAAATCGGAAAAAAGAACCCGGGCATGAAGTATATCGTCAGCGGCGCGAATCCGGTTCAGGACAAAAGCTGCTCGGAAGCCGAGTTTCTCTACGACCGTCTGAGAAAACAGGGCGTGGCGGCGTCGGATATTTATCTTGAGAACAGGGCCCGCTTTACCAGGCAGAACCTGGAGTTTGCGGTTCTGCTCCTCCGGGGGCTTCAGGCGGGCGGAAAGCTGCCGGGCCGGGAGGGGAGAAAGCTTCGGGTCGGTTTTCTGACCGGAGGGTTTCACATTCCGCGGGCAAGACTCATTCTGGAAGAGATCCTGACCGAAGATGACTGGGAAGTCGCGTGGTTCCCTGCCTATGGCCCCCATACCCGTCCGGAATCCTGGTTTGAGGATCCGACGGGCAGGGATGTTGTCCTGGCTGAACTGCGAAAGACTGCCCTTCTAAAAACAGATAAAAAGAGTCTGCAGGTTTGATTGAATGAACCTGCAGACTCTTTTCTCTCTGCGATCGCAGAATTATTAATACTATTCTGGGTATCGGGTTTATTCAGCAAACAACCAACATGCACACCGTAGGGGCCGTTCACGAACGGCCCGGCAGTACACGATCGTTTTTTCGGATTCGCCCCCCTACGGTCATACAGAGAAGCTTGCTGTGTCAAGCCGATACCCATAAATACTATTACCGATAAGGCGGTTTGAAAGATTTCCGAGGCGGATTTGCGTCAGGCAAGGCAGCGGACGCAGAGCATACTTTGTGTATGGTCAAGTCCGATCACGAAACCCGGCACAAATCCGGTCGGAAAGATTCAAACTGTTCTATCGGATAACAGTATAAGGAAGCGCTGCGTGGATTTATTCAGCGTTTCCTTAAATCTCCGGAAGCAGCACTGCAAAATCTTCGTAGCTGCCGACACCCGGTTCGGGTTCCCCGCACCATACGCAGAAGCCGTCAACATAGAGGTGCCCCTGAAGCGGGATCATCTGCCGCGGCGTCAGAATCTCGCCGCAGACAGAGCAATGGCTCCCCGCTGTCAGGCCGGAATGCTGGCAGGTGGCTTCAACCGCCGGATCCGCAACCGGCACATGGATGTGAGGCGTCGGTGTCGGTGAGGGTGCCGCCGCGGGAACGGTCGGCACGGCGGGAACGACCGCTGCCGCAGGAGCAGCCGTCCCGGCAGGCCTTATATCGGGCTTCGGCGTTGCGGGCGGCGAGGAGAGCGTTTCCTCTATAAGCACTTCCTGTGTCTGGGCAGGCATGCCCGACGGGGTGGGCCGCAGGGCTGCGGCGGCAGGCCCCGGCGTTTCACCCGCCTTTGATTCCTCGATAAACTCATACGAATCCGTATAGGTCTGCGACGAGGAAAAGCTCTGGCTTGCCGCGGGTTTTTGTGTTGCTGCGGGTTTCTGTGTCGCTGCAGGCTCAGCGCCCGGCTTCTGCGACTGCGCAGGTGCGGCTGTCGCAGGCGGCTTTTCACTCGGTGAAGGGGAATCGGGCTTCCCGCTCGGCATGGGTGACGCGGAGGACACGGCTTTTTCATCCGGTACGGGGGATACAGCCGCGGTCGGCTCCGTGCCGGGTGTGGGCGACGCGGAGGCGCCGGGCTCCGGCGTCGCGCTCGTTTCCGAAGCGGGCTTGTTTTTTATCCAGGCAGCCAGTGCCAGCGCGAGCAGAATAATCAGGAGCAGCGCAATCAAACGCTTTTTCATGGTTCAGTCCTCCGAAAGGTCCGCGTCCCGGCGCTTTTGGGGCACGGCCGGTACGGGAGCATCCTCCTTGCCCAGCTCGGCAAGGACGATCTTTTTTTCAGGAAACGTTGAATAAACTCCCGCGCACATCCTGACGGCGGATTTTTCGCCTGGCTTTGCCTGAAAAGCTCGAAATACACAAAGCATCCCATCACTTTTCAGGCTTCGTCAGGCAAACAATCCACTTGCCAGTCTGCACACGTCGATTTTATCATCGTCTTTAAGCTATATTTTCTCTTGCTTTCCATTTCCACGCATTCGGCCCGGACGCGCCGCGTGACCTCATCTGACCGGTATTCGCGGTCAAATGGGCTGTATCGCTCTTGTGCGGCAGCAGAGGCAGCACCGCCTTACATTGTGATGCGCTGGTTCTATACCTCCGGAAGCAGCAAATCACTCTCCGATACAAACCAAAGGCCCTTTTCCTTTGCGAAGCGCTGCGCCTCACTGTTGGATTCACCGATTATCTTGAGCATCTTGCTGCAGCCATCGAAAGCGCTGTCCTCGATAGATGTAACAGAATCCGGTATACGGATCGACCGGAGCTCTTTGCAGTCGGCAAAGGCTCTCTTTCCGATCGAAACGACCTGATCCTGCAGATAGATGCTGTCAGCGGATACCCCGGCAAAGGCCTCCTCTTCGATTTCGGTCAGCGCCGCAGGAAGACGCAGCTCCGTTTTCTCTGCCGAGAGGGCATGCGCAGGCGGCTGAAGGATCGGCAGCAGGCACAAAATCACAAACCACAAAAAACTCAATTTTTTCATTACAGATATCCTCATAATTCCGTTGGAAGCAACGCTGCAGCGACATCGGCAAACGCCTTT
>ONVI01000061.1 GCA_900321275.1 uncultured Eubacteriales bacterium
CCAGATGGACGCGCCGGGGACGGTCTGCTCGTTCTCGTTGCCGAGGGAGCCGAGCTCGCCCTTGGCGGCCCGCAGCTCCGCCTTCGCCATGGGGCCGTAGTCAAAGCCCATGAGAGAGATGGCAATGACGAAGACGATGGTCAGCAGGGAATAGAAGTTGTAGGGAATGGCGCGGATGAAGAGCTGGATGCCGGAGATGCCGGAATCCAGATCCTGCGCGGTGGCCGAGACAGCGGCCGCCCAGGAGGAGACCGGGGCGATCATGCACACCGGGGCGGCAGTGGCGTCGATGACATAGGCCAGCTTTTCGCGGGAGATCCTGTGGCTGTCGGTCACGGGGCGCATGACGGAGCCCACCGTCAGGCAGTTGAAGTAGTCGTCGATGAAGATGAGCACGCCCAGCAGGAAGGTCGCCAGCAGCGCCCCGACGCGGGAGTGGACATGCTTGACGGCCCAGCGCCCGAACGCGGCGGAGCCGCCGGCGGCGTTGACCAGGGCCACCATGATGCCCAGCAGGACGAGGAACATGAAAATGCCCGCGTTCCAGCCGTCGGCGATGGCGCCGATAAAGCCGTCGCTGACCATGACGTCCATGGAGGCGACGGGATGGAAGCCGCCGACAAAGAGCGAGCCGACCAGAATGCCGACAAAGAGGGACGAATAGGTTTCCTTGGTGATGAGGGCCAGGACAATGGCCACAATGGGGGGCACAAGGGCCCAGAAGGTACCAGCCATGTTTTTTTCCTCCGGAATAAAAAATATCATGAACAGAGCACAAAACTGTTCATGACCAACTCAAAGTCCGACAGCGCTCCGCTTTCGCGACAGTCCGCCGAATCTTCTCCGGCGTCCCAGGTATAACGGCCCGGAAAGACCGTCACCCTTCGGCGGCGTCCCCTTTCACCCCGGCGATTTCCGTCGCTTTATCCGTGGTTACTCATGTCGGCCGCGCCTCTATCATGTTCTGTTCAATTGTCTTCCATTATAATCGTGAGTGCGGATTTGTCAAGCAAGCGCGGGATATTCCCGCGCTTTTTGGCACTTATGAACGGTTTTGCCCCCGCTTTCACACGGCAGACTGTGAAAGCTGATCACATAAAAGAGCGCGGCGGGAATCCCCGCCGCGCCCACAGCCTATGTTCAATTGCGGTTTTACGCCTCGACCTTTTCTTTCTTCAGCTTCCCGACAAATTTGCTCAGCGCGATGCTCAGCTCGTACAGGCCGATCATCGGGATGGCGACCATGATCTGGGAGACGATATCCGGCGGGGTGATGATGGCGGCAAGCACGAAGATGATGACGATCATGACCTTGCGCCCCTTCATGAGCCACTCCGCCTTTACGATGCCGAGCCCCGTCAGCAGCACGGAGACGACCGGCAGCTCAAACACGAGGCCGAAGATGACGAACACCGTCATCAGAAAGCCCACATACTGCTGGATGCTGATGGAGGCGGAGACGTCCACCTCTCCCGTAAACTGGATCAGAAAGCGCAGCATAAAGGGCAGGCTGATAAAATAGGCGAAGGCCACGCCCACAAGAAAGCACAGCGCCCCCGCGATCAGCGCGCCGGAGATATACGCCCGCTCCTTCCCGGTCAGGCCGGGGCTGCAGAAGGCGTAGACCTGATAGGCCAGCACCGGGAAGCAGACCACCACCGCGCCCACCAGCGCCACGTTCAGGTAGACCAGAAACAGCTCCTGCGGGGCGATGTAGACATACGTGTAATCGTAGCGCTGCCCCATATCCGTCAGCAGCGTGACGATATGCGACGCGTAGGTCAGGCAGAGGCCGAACACGGCCACCAGCAGGATCACGCAGACCAGAATGCGGTTGCGCAGCTCGCGGAGATGGCCGGAGAGACTCATGCTCCCGTCCGGGGCGGCGGCCTTTTCAGCTTTCTTTTTCATTGTCGGCGCTCTTCACGGCGTCGGCCTTCTGCGCCTTCGGGGCCTGTTTCTCGGCGGGGACGTTCTCGCCCTCCGCTTCCTCCATGCCGTCCTTGAAGCTCTTGACGCTCTTGCCGAACATCTTGGTCAGCTTCGGGATCTGGGTGGGGCCAAAGATAATGATGACGACGATCAGAACGATGATCAGTTCCTGCATTCCAATTTTCATGCGGATTGTCCTCCCTTTTTTTCTTCGGGCTGTGCCTCGGGCTCCGCCTCCGCCGCGGGGGCGGACGTGGGTTCCGCTTCGGCTTGGGCGGCGGGCGCTTCCGCCTCCGCGGCCGGCGCGGCCGGTTCTACCTCAGCCTTTTCGTCGGGCTTTTTTTCCTGGGGCTTGCTCTTGCCGATGTTCTTCAGGTCCTTCTCCACGCCGGAGAGCTCATCCTTGAGCCCCTTGGAGATGTCCTCCAGCGGCTCCATCGCTTCGCGCAGAGGCTTCTGGGCGTCCTCCAGCGGGTCGATGACGCTTTCCCGGATCTCCTTGGTCACATCCGACGAGGCCTTTCGGAACTCCCGCAGCGCGGCGCCGAATTTTTTCGCGTACTGCGGCAGCTTGTCCGGGCCGATCACCAGCAGGGCCACGATGAAAATGACGATCAGCTCCATCGCGCCGATCTTCATACAGGACCCTCCTTTCAGCGGGGATTTTTAACCCCAAATTCAACACCTGAATAATACATGTTTTTGATGCATCTGTCAATAATGCGGAAGAGATTGACAGGGGGTTTACTGTTCTTCTTCGTCGTCAAAGAACTGGCTCATGTCGGGGCTGAAATCATAGCGGTCCACGGGGTCGGCGCTCTTGAAGGGCACGCCCTGCTTCCGGCGCTGCAGCTCCTCCTCCCGTCTGCGCTTTTCGGCACGGCGGCGCTCCCGCAGGTGCTTTTTGCGCAGGCGGCGGTAGCGGGTGATGAGGATGATGTAGAGGATCGTGAAGAAGGCCAGAATGCTCAAAAGCGCGATGACCCAGCCCTTGCTGAGAATCTCCGCGACCCGGCGCGCGAGATAGGCATTGCGCGACAGCTCGATGGCGGAGCTGTTGACCAGCTTGCTGGTGCCGTAGAGGGCGTCGCCGACGCTGACGCGCACCTCGCCCAGAACGGTGCCGGCGCCGATAGGCGCGCGCAGCGTGTCATTATAGAGGATCACCTCGCGGCGGATATCCTCGTCGGAGACCTCGTTCGGCATGAGGGCGCGCAGCTCCTCCGCCGGGCGGAGCATGGCCAGCACGTCGCCCTCGGCAAGCTCCACCTCCTGGCGCTCGACCACCTCATTGGTGCTCAAAAGGGTGCGGTAGGAGAAATTATTGAAACCCCAGTCGTAGAGGGTGCGGCTGTCAATGAAGTTGAAGTAGTCCTCGATCTGCGCATTGAGGGCCCCGTCGCAGCCCATGACCACGGCCAGCAGATGTACGCCGCTGCGCTGCGCGGTGGAAACCAGGCAGTAGCCCGCCGCGCGGGTGTAGCCGGTCTTGCCGCCGCTGGCCCCCTCGTAGAGATAGCGGCCGCCGTTGGAGTAGATGGAGGTGATGTTGATGAGGGCATTGGAGTTGCCGATGGGCTCACCGTTATTGATGGCGGAGCTCTCCGGCTGGTAGGAGGCGGCGTTGGAGACCTCCATGAACAGCGGGTGCGTCATCGCCTCGGCAAAGATCAGGTACTGGTCGTAGGCCGAGCTGTAGTGTCCCTCGGCGGGCATGCCGTGGGTGTTCATGTAGTGGGTGTGCCTGCAGCCGAGCTCCCCTGCCTTCTTGTTCATCATGTCGACAAAGCCGGAGATGCTGCCCGCAATATAGCGGCCGACGATGTTGCAGGCCTCGTTGGCGGAGTGGAGCATCATGCAGTAGAGCAGATCGCGCATGGAGACCTGCACGCCCGGCACGATGCCCGCGGTGCTGGAGTCCTCCTCCATCCCCTCGAGGCAGTCGTCCTGCGCGACGATCATGTCATCCAGGCTCACGCGGCCGGAGTCGATCGCCTCCAGCGTCAGCAGCACCGTCATGACCTTGGTGAGGCTGGCGGGGGCGCGCTCGGCGTCCATGTTGTAGCCGTAGAGTACCCTGCCCGCGTCCAGATCCACCAGCACGGCGGCCTGGGCGTTGAGGGAGGGCGTCTCCAGCGCCATGGCACAGGGGGCGGCAAGGCCCATCAGCAGGCAGGAGAGAAGGACACAGGGAAAAAATCGGTTTTTTTTCATTTTGTTCTCCCGTTTTCTCAGGAATATGTTATACTGTAACGGTATGGGGTTTTACGCCCTGTCTATCTAACAAGTGTAGTGTTCATTATACCGTCGCGCGGGAAAAAAAGCAAGGGCAAGCGCGCGGAATTCGCCGCCCGGCGGAACGCGAGGGAAAGGAAATATCTATGAACATTCTGGTCGTTGACGACGAAAAGCTGCTGGTAAAGGGCATCAAGTTCAATCTGGAGAACGAGGGCTATACCGTGGACACGGCATCCGACGGGGAGGCCGCTGTGGAGATGGCCCGCGCGGGGGACTACGCCCTCATCATCCTCGACCTGATGATGCCGAAGAAAGACGGGCTGGAGGCCTGCCAGGAAATCCGCAGCTTCTCCACCGTGCCCATCATCATGCTTACCGCCCGCAGCGAGGACGCCGACAAGCTGATGGGCTTTGAGTCCGGCGCGGACGATTATCTCACCAAGCCCTTTAACATCCTCGAGCTCAAGGCCAGGGTGCGGGCGCTCATCCGCCGCTCCTCCCTGGCGCAGCCCGCCGCCCCCGCCGCCCCCGCCGAGGAGCCGGACGTGCTGCGCTGCGGGCACATCACGCTGGACGAGAAGCGCCGCAGCGCCTTCAAGAACGGGCAAGAGGTGGAGCTGACGATGAAGGAATTCGATCTCATGCTCTTCCTGATGAAGAATCCCGGCAAGGTTTTTTCCCGCGAGAAGCTCCTTGACCTTGTCTGGGGCTATGACTATCTGGGCGACACGCGCACCGTGGACGTGCACATCCGCCGCCTGCGCGAAAAGCTGGAGCTGAACCCGGCCCAGCCGCAGCACATCATTACCAAGTGGGGAGTGGGATATTACCTTGCCGAATGAAAGCGCCGCCCCCGCCGGGGCGAAGAAAATCATCAACACCGGCAGCATCAGCTTTCAGTTCTTCTCTTTTATCGCCATGCTGCTGGCGGTGCTGCTTGTGATGCTCAACGTCTTCCCCTACGTCTCCACCCGCGATGCGGTCTATCAGGAGAAGGAGAAGGCCATGGAGAGCCAGGCCTCCACGCTGGCCTCGGCCCTGACGGGGCTGGAGCAGCCTGACGAGGAGAACGTGGCGGAGGTGCTGCGCCTGCTGGACATGCAGGGCTTTGAGCGTGTCACCATCGCAAATGTGGACGGCTACGCGGTTTACGACTCCGACGGCACCGGCGGCGAGGAGGTGGAGCCCGACCTGCTTACGGCCCTGGAGGGCAAGACGGTGTTCCGCTCCGTCTTTCGGGACGGGAGCTTCCTGTCCAGCTACGCCATCCCCATCGCAAGCGCGCGCGATATCACCGGCGCGGTCTTCCTGCGGGAAAACGACGCCGAGCGCGGCCAGATCCTGCGGGAGCTGAAGCTGCAGATCCGGGTGCTGTCCATCGTCATCGCCCTGGCGGCTTTGGTGATGGCGGCGCTCTACGGCACGACGGTGCTGGGCAAGCTCAAGCAGCTCTCCAACGCCATCCGCATCGTCTCCGGCGGCAACTACAAATACCGCATGGAGGTACAGGGCAAGGACGAGCTGGCCGAGCTGGGGCGGGAATTCAACGCCCTGACCGCCTATCTGGAGGATACCGAGCGGCAGCGCCGCCGCTTCGTCTCCGACGCCTCGCATGAACTGAAAACGCCGCTGGCCTCCATCCGCCTCCTCTCGGACAGCATCGTGCAGACCGAGAACATGGACGTGGAGACCATGCGGGAATTCGTCTCCGATATCGGCAACGAGGCCGAGCGCCTCCAGCACATGACCGAGGATCTGCTGAGCCTGTCGCGCATGGACGACGACATCAAAATCGTGCCGGAGCCTGTGGACGTGAAGAAGTCCGTGCTCGACGCGATGGCCCTGCTGCGCCCCGTGGCGGCGGAAAAGCAGGTTGCCCTGCACAGCGATCTCGACGACGGCTGCATCGTGCTGGCCACCAAGGACAACATGCACCATATTGTCTTCAATCTCCTGGAAAACGCCGTGAAGTACAACTTCCCCGAGGGCAGCGTCACCGCCTCCCTCCACGCCGCGGACGGCAGCGTACAATTGACCGTGGCGGACACCGGCGTCGGCATCCCGGAGGACGAGCGCTACAACATCTTCGGGCGCTTCTACCGCATCGACAAGGCCCGCTCCCGCGAGGCGGGGGGCAGCGGCCTGGGCCTGAGCATCGTGCACGACGCCGTGAAAGCCCACGGCGGCACCATTCAGGTGGGCGCGAACGAGCCGCACGGCAGCGTATTTATCGTGACGTTTCCCCAGTATACGGGATGAAGCACGACTCCCTCTCTGAGGGAAAATTCTGACGCGCGGGAAGCGTGCGACATTCCAAGCTCTGCTGACCGCAAAGCGGTGGAAGGAGTCCACACTGCCCATATTGAGCGCTCAAAATAGCTGACGTTGACTCCCTCAGTCACGGCGCTTGCGTGAGACGCGCCGCTTTAGCTCCCTCAAAGAGGGAGCTAAAGCGGGAATAATTATTTAAAAGGAAACAACCGCCATGAACCAGATCAAACGCATCCGTGAAGAACTTATCGCCCGCGGGCTTGAAGCGATCCTTATCACCGACGAGAAGAACCAGCGCTATGCCACGGGCTTTCCCTTTACCGACGGGGCGGTGCTGGTGGGTCTCGAGAAGGCCATCCTGCTGACAGACTCCCGCTACATCGAGGCGGCACATCAGCAGGCAGAGGGCGTTGAAGTGCGCCTTTTCGACCGGGAGAACCCGCTCGCCGCGCAGCTGTACGGAGCCCTGCGGGAAATTGACGCCCGCAAAGTCGCGGCGGAGGATCAGAAGCTCAGCCACGCAGGCTTCCTCGCCTGGGAAAAGAAGCTCGGCTTCAGGCTCGAGGGCGCCGGGGATCTCTTCGCAAAGCTGCGCGCCGTCAAGACGGAGGAGGAGATCGCCTCCATGATCCGCGCCCAGCGCATCAGCGAGAAAGCGCTGGAGGAAGTCCTGCCCGTCATCAAACCCGGCATGACCGAGCGGGAGGTCGCCGCGGAGCTGGTCTACCGCATGCTGAGAAACGGCAGCGAGGGCAATTCCTTCGACCCCATTGTGGTCACGGGCTCCAAAACCAGCATGCCCCACGGCGTCCCCGGCGACAAGGTGATCCAATCCGGCGACTTTGTGACCATGGACTTCGGCTGTCTCAAGGACGGCTATTGCTCCGACATGACGCGCACCGTCGCCGTCGGCTCGGCCACCGACGAGATGAAGAACGTGTATGCCGTCGTTCTCAAGGCCCAGCTTGCGGGCATCGCGGCGGCGAAAGCGGGCGTTTTGGGCAGGGACATCGACGCCGCCGCCCGGAAGGTCATCGCGGACGCGGGCTATGGCGAGTACTTCGGCCACGGCTTCGGTCACTGCCTGGGCCTGGATATCCACGAGCCGCCCACCGCGGGGCCGGGCGGGAAGGCCCCCATGCCCGCGGGCTGCGTCTCCTCCGCCGAGCCCGGAATCTACCTCCCCGGCCGCTTCGGCGTGCGCATCGAGGACGTGATGATCATCCGCGAAACCGGCGCCGAGGTCATCACCAGAGCGCCGAAGGACGAGCTGATTATTCTGTAACGGCGCCCTTTTTCCAAAGAGAGGCCGGCGCGGCTTTCGGATTGAAAAAAAGTCTTGCATTATGCGTGTTTTTCCTGTAAAATACGATAGATAAATGGATTTATCTTAAAACTTACTTTCGGGAGGTCCCTTTTTATGATTACTGCAGGCGATTTCAGAAACGGCGTTACCTTTGAGATGGACGGCCAGGTCATGCAGGTCGTCGAGTTCCAGCATGTCAAGCCCGGCAAGGGCGCGGCCTTTGTCCGCACCAAGATGAAGAACGTCATCACCGGCGCCGTCACCGAAACTTCCTTCAACCCCACCGCAAAATTCGAGAACGCCACCGTTGACCGCATGACCATGGAGTACCTGTACAACGACGGCAACCTCTACTACTTCATGAACCCCGAGACCTATGAGCAGGAGCCTGTCGACGGTTCCGTCCTGAACGACAACTTCAAGTTCGTCAAGGAGAACATGGAGTGCACCATCTACTCCTACAAGGGCAAGGTCTTCAATGTCGAGCCCCCGTTCTTTGTCGAGCTCGAGGTCACCGAGACCGATCCGGGCTTCGCCGGCAACACCGCCACCAACGCCACCAAGCCTGCCACCGTCGAAACCGGCGCCGAGATCAAGGTGCCCCTCTTCATCGAGCGCGGCGAGCGCATCAAGATCGATACCCGCACCGGCGAGTATCTGTCCAGGGCGTAAGGGCAGGAAAGCGGATCAAGGATCAAGGGGCTGTTTTCGCGACAGCCCCTTGTTTTTAACGGAAGAAAGTCAAATATGCCTGACAATTTGGAGGTGCTTTCTATGACCATTACCGAAAAAACCGCGTATCTCAAGGGCCTGGCGGACGGCCTCGGCGTCGATCCCCAGTCGAAGGAGGGCAAGCTCTGGTCCGCCCTCAACGACCTGCTGTGCGATATCGCCCATGAGCTGGAGAACCTGCACGAGACGGACCGCGGCCAGGCCCAGGCGCTGGACGGCCTTGCGGACGAGGTGAGCCTGCTGGAGGACATCTGCGACGGGATGGACGCGCGGGATTATGAGAAGACCGACGATGAGGACGACGAGGATTTGTCCTATGACGGCGTGGTCTACGACGCCACCTGCCCCGTCTGCGGGGAGGAGATCAGCTTCGACGAGGACACGCTGGAAACAGGTTCCATTCAGTGCCCGAAATGCGGGGAGACGCTGGAATTCGACCTCGGCGCGGAGGAAGAGGAAAAGCCCGCCGACAAAGAGGACGAGCTGAAGTTCTGATACTTTTCATCTAATAAAACGATCATGGCTCCGCGTTGCGGAGCCATGATCATTTTTATGGTTTTGCAGTTTGCTACTTCCCGTTTTCCTTCTCCGCTTCGCGCTTTTTCCGCCGTTCCTCTCTCGCCTTTGCGCGGCGGGGATTGCGGATGAAGACCAGGATCGCGATGCAGATCAGCGTCAGCACGATCGCCACGATGCACAGCGCGCGCACCAGCGGGCCGCGCCCCGCGATCCAGAGGCTCAGGATGCCGCCGATGGCCGCCACGCCGTAGAGCACCAGCACGGTCTGCTTCTGGCTCAGCCCCAGGGCGAGCAGCCGGTGATGAAAATGGCCCTTGTCGGCCTGGAAGGGACTCTGCCCGTGGGCGAGCCGCCGCACAACCGCAAAGCCGGTGTCCGCCAGCGGCAGGGCAAAGGCCGCCACCGCCTGCAGCTTAAACAGACCGAGGATCGAGGCCGTGGCCAGGATGAAGCCCAGAAACTGCGAGCCGACGTCCCCCATGAAGATCTGCGCGGGGTTGAAGTTGAAGGGGATGAAGCCGAGGCAGGCCCCGATGAGGGCCATGAGGATGATGGCCGCCGCAGGCTCCGCCGTGGAAAAGAGCACCGAGCCCACCAGCAGAAAAAAGGAGCAGATCGCCGTCACGCCCGCGGCCAGCCCGTCCAGCCCGTCGATGAGGTTGAAGGCGTTGGTGCACAGCACGATCCACAGCATGGTCAGCGGCACGCCCCACCAGCCGAGATCCAGGTAGGTCTTGGTCACCGGCCAGGAGACCGCGTCAATGACAAGGCCGAAGCGCACGCACACGAAAGCCGCAAAGAACTGCAGGATCAGCTTTACCAAGGGCCGGAGACTCACAATGTCGTCCACAAAGCCCATGCCCGCGATGATGAAGGCGCCGATGACGATGCCGTAGACCTTCTCCGACACGGGCACGAACAGCAGCATCGCGAGGAAAAAGCCCACGATGATCGCAAGCCCGCCCATGCGGGGGATGGGGTGGTCGTGTACGCGCCGGTTGTCCTTCGGGATGTCCATGGCGCCGATGCGCTCGGCAAAGCGCTTGACCGGCGGCGTCATGCGGTTGCACACCAGAAGCGCCACCAGAAACGCGCAGCTCAGTGCCGACCAGGGGTTTAAGTTCGGAAACATGGCGTCTCCTCCAACTTTGATATTAAAACGGCTTTTCCACAAGCCCGATCTTTTTATAGACCTTGCGCAGGGTCTTTCTCGCCACGAAGCTCGCCTTCTGCGCGCCGTCGGTGTAGACCTGCTGGAGATAGGCCTTGTCGGCGATCATGCGCTCGGCCTCCTCGCGGATGGGGCGCAGGGTCTCGATCACGGCCTCGCCCACCGCGGGCTTGAACACGCCGTAGCCCTTGCCGTCAAACTCCGCCTCAATCTCGTCGAAGCTCCTGCCCGTGACGGAGGAATAAATCTGTATGAGGTTTGCGACCCCCGGCTTGTTCTCCGGGTCGAAGCGGACGCAGCGCTCGGTATCGGAATCGGTGACCGCGCGCTTAAACTTCCGCGCCAGCTCCTCGGGCTTGTCCATGAGGAAGACGCAGCCCAGGGGGTCGGACTTGGACATCTTGGACGCGGGATTCGAGAGGCTCATGATCCTGGCGCCCACCTTGGGGATATAGGGCTCGGGCACCTTGAAGGTCTCGCCGTAGAGGTTGTTGAAACGGATGGCGATGTCGCGCGTCAGCTCGCAGTGCTGCTTCTGGTCCTCGCCTACGGGGACGAAGTCCGCCTGATACAGCAGGATGTCCGCCGCCATGAGGGCCGGGTAGGTGAAGAGGCCGCCGTTGATGTTGTCGGTGTGCCTGGCGCTCTTGTCCTTGAACTGGGTCATGCGGCTGAGCTCACCGAACATCGTGTAGCAGTTGAGGATCCAGCCGAGCTCCGCGTGCTCGTGCACATGGCTCTGCAGGAAGAGGGTGTTCTTCTCCGGGTCGAGGCCGCAGGCGATGTACTGGGCCAGCTGCGCGGTGGAGCGGCGGCGCAGCTCCTTCGGGTCCTGCCGCACGGTCAGGGTGTGCAGGTCGGCCATGAAGTAAAAGCAGTCGAACTGCTCGGGCAGCTCCGCCCAGTTTTTCACCGCGCCCAGGTAGTTGCCCAGGTGCAGGTCGCCGGAGGGCTGGATGCCGGAGAGCATGACTTTCTTCTTGACGTTTTCGTTATCCATAAAGTTTCTCCTGTTCCGGTTAATACTAATCCTTAAGGCAGCACCGCACAATCCGCCTTCGGCACCTCCTGGAAAATTTGCGCTCTGATTTTGTCGCTTTTTCTTGAAATACACAAAGTATTCCTGCGAAAAACTGCCTTCATCAGAACCCAAATTTTTTCAGGATTCGCTCTCGCCGAATTATGCGGTGTTGCCTTAATAGAAATTGCAAAGTCTTTTCGGCAAAATTTGTGCCATACTTCGATGAAACAGTATAACATATTTCTCAGTTCTTTCTATTGTAACAAAAGAACTTGTGCTTGACAACTGCCAATTTGCAAAATAATATAGCAGGAGTGTCGAGAGTGAAGAGCGGAGAGTGAAGAGTGAGGTTGTGGTGTCCGCTTCGCGGACGAATTGAAATTACGAAACAGGTTCGTACAAAGCAGAAAATACACCTCTTTGAGGGCGGAGCCAAGTATAATTGCGGCGCAGCCGCTCCTTAAGGCAACACCGCATAATCCGTCTTCGGCATCTTTCGGAAAAATTGCGCTCTGATTTTGTCACTTTTTCTTGAAATACACAGAGTATTCCTGCGAGCGCATCCCGACCGGCGAGGTGCGCACGCGCTTTGCCCCCTCTCCCACGGGCTACATGCACGTCGGCAACCTGCGCACGGCGCTCTATACCTATCTTATCGCCCGAAACGGCAAGGGCAAGTTCATCCTGCGCATTGAGGACACCGACCAGGGCCGCCTGGTGGAGGGCGCTGTGGATGTGATCTACAAGACCATGGCCGAGTGCCACCTGGAGCATGACGAGGGCCCGGACGTCGGCGGACCCGTCGCCCCCTACGTCCAGACCGAGCGCAGGCCCCTCTATAAGGAATACGCCGAGCTGCTGATGGAGCGCGGCCACGCCTACCGCTGCTTCTGCGAGAAAACCGAGTCCGAGGAGGACAGCGGCGAATTCGACCGCGGGGACGACCCCTGCCGCGGCATGAGCCGGGAGGAGTCCGACCGCCTCGCCGCCGAAGGGAAGCCCTACGTCATCCGCCAGCGCATCCCCCATGAGGGAACCACCACCTTCCACGACGAAATCTTCGGCGACATCACCGTGGAGAACAAGAGCCTGGACGACCAGGTGCTCATCAAGCGCGACGGCCTTCCCACCTACAACTTTGCAAACGTGGTGGACGACCACCTCATGGGCATCACCCATGTCGTGCGCGGCAGCGAGTATTTAAGCTCCGCCCCGAAGTACAACCTGCTGTACGAGGGCTTCGGCTGGCCGATTCCGAAGTACGTCCACTGCTCCCCGGTCATGCGCGACCAGCACAACAAGATGTCCAAGCGCCACGGCGACCCCTCCTATGAGGACCTGATCGCCCAGGGCTATCTGACCGACGCGGTCATCAACTACGTCACCCTCCTGGGCTGGAGCCCGAGAGGGGAGCGGGAGATCTACTCTCTGGACGAGCTCAAGGAGATCTTCGACATCTCCGGCATCTCCAAGTCCCCCGCCATCTTCGACATTGAGAAGCTGCGCTACTTCAACGCCGAGTACATCCGCGCCATGAGCCCGGAGGCCTTCGCAAAGGCAGCCGAGCCCTACATCCGTCAGTCGGTGAAGAACCCCGCCATCGACGCTGCCGCCGTTGCGGCGCTTTTGCAGCAGCGCACCGAGGTGCTGACCGAGATCCCCGAGAAGGTTGACTTCTTCGACGCTCTGCCCGACTACGACGCCGAGCTCTTTGTCCACAAGAAGTCCAAGTCGGATAAGGAATCCTCCAGGGACGTGCTGGAGAAGGTCATCCCCGCCTTTGAGGCGCTGTCCGACTGGAACGACGAGGCCATCATGGACGTGATGGTGAAGCTCGCCGAGGCGGAAGGCGTCAAGAACGCGAAGGTCATGTGGCCCGTGCGCATCGCGGCGGCGGGCAAGGCCGTCACCCCCGGCGGCGCGGTGGAGATCTGCCGCATCCTGGGCAGGGACGAGTGCCTGAGAAGACTGAGAGCCGGGCTGGAAAAGCTGGGATAAGGCACCGGCGTCCTCATAATACTGCGGCGAGAAAGATCGCCGGCTGAAATATTTTCCCCCTTTCAGGCAATACTAAGCCAAAAGGGGGAATTATTATGTCCATAAAAACAAAGCGTCTGCTCATCATCTATACGCTCACGGCGCTGATCGCGCTGTCGGGCTATTCTTACGTCGCGGCGCGGGAGCTGGAGAGCCTGCGCCTTTCGACGCGCTACGCCTCGGCGAGGGCCTTTGAGGAGGCTGTCAGCGCGGTGGAGGGGATGAGCGGGGCGCTCCGAAAGCTCGCCTATGTCACGGACGAGTCCCTGGGCAAGAGCCTCTGCGCCCAGGCCTGTGCCGATGCCCAGGCGGCGGAGACGGCGCTCTCGATCCTGCCCTTCGACAACTGGGAGCTGGAAAAGCTGGAGAGCTGGCTGGGCCGCGCGGGGGACTACGCCGGAAGCCTCTGCGCCCTGGCGGAGACGCGGCTTCCCGATGAGCACCGGGAGCATCTGCGCGCCCACGGCGAGGCGGCAGCGGACTTCGCCGGGCAGCTAAGGAGTCTGCAGGCACAGCTCCACGACGGCAGCATCACGATGGACACGCGGGAAAAGCGCCTTTTGAACGTGGACGCGGAGGACACGCAGAAGCTCTCGGCCATGCTTCTCGGCTATGAGAGCGGCTTTGCGGCTCCGGAGGAATTTGCCTACGAGGGCCGCTACAGCCCCGCGCAGGAAGAGGCGGGCGGCACGCTCAGCGAAGGGGAGGCCCTGAACCTCGCCGCGAAGGCCGCCGACGTCGAGTCGCGGGAGCTCCGGGAGGAGTACGATTATGAGGGCCCGGAGGGCAGGCGCTGCTACAGCGCGGGCGGGCTTTTGATCGGCGTGAGCAGCCGGGGGCTCGAGTTCATGGGGCGCTCCCGCCTTGTGAGCGCGGCCTCTGTCAGCCGGGAGCAGGCGCAGAAAAACGCGGAGGCCTTTCTGAAAAAGATGGGCTATGCCGATCTTGCGCTCTATGAAGCCGGCGGCAGCGACTATGTCGCCGCTTTCCGCTACGCCCCGACGCAGGACGGCGTTATGCGCCCGGACGACGCGCTCTCAATCTCCGTCGCCCTGGACGACGGCAGCGTCTACGCCTTCGACGCGACAAAATACAGCGCCCGGGCAATCGAACTGAGCTGGAACACAGACGAGGAAGCGGCGCGTGAAACCCTGCCTTCGGGCGTGGAGGCGGTCTCGGCCCGACGGCTCATCCGCAAAAGTCCCGGCGGAAACTATCTGCCCTGCTGGGAGCTGACGATCGGCGATGGGGAGGCCCGCGTCTATGTCGACGCGAGATCGGGGAGACAGTGCGCGGTGGAAATCGGAACATGAAAAGAGGAGAGCGGAGATCCGGCGTCTCCCGCGAGCCGGATGACGGAGGGGGCCAACGCTGCAATTTTTAAAAATTCCCCGCAAGTTTTTGCCCCGCTTGTGTTGCCGAAGCGCCATGCGATGTGATATAATCAAAAACACGTAAAAAAACCACCCCGCGGGAGAAAACCCCGACGGGGGCGTTTCCCGTTAAAGCGGGGACGCGATGCCCAATCAAACCAAGGGGGGTGTGCCAATGTCATTTGAAGCGATCAGCAAAATCGCTCAGGCCGAAGCGGAGGCAAAGGCTCTTGTCGCCAACGCCGAGACCCGGGCAAAGCAGCTCGCCGCCGACGCCGAGAGCGCCGGAAAACTCGCCGTGGAGGCCGCGGTCCAGAAAGCGGACGCGGAGCTTGAAGAACTCGGCCGTCAGGTCAACGAGAAGGCAAAGGCCGGGGCCGAAAAGCTCTCCGGCGAGCTGGAAAATCAGAAAGCCGCGCTGCGCGCGAAGGCGGGCGGAAAGCTGGATGCGGCCGCGGCGAAAGTAGTGGAAAGGATAGTGAACAGCTGAGATGGCCATTGTACAGATGAAAAAGCTCCGGCTGCTGGCTGTCCGCGACAGCAAGGAGGAACTGCTCAAGGAGCTGGCCCTGCGCGGCTGCGTGGAGTTCTCCGAGACCGAAAGCGCGCTGGAGGGCAGCGAGGAGGCTTCGCTTGTCCACCGGGAAAGCAGTGAGCTCTCCAGCCTCAAAACCCGGCACGCGAGTCTGACGCACGCCGTCTCCCTGCTGGATCAGTATGCGCCGAAAAAGACGAAGTTTCTCTCCGCAAAGCCCGAGCTGGAAAACCGCGTCCTGCTCGACGACACCGGCCTTGCCGGGGCGCTGCGCACCGCGGAAACCATCGAAGGCTACGACGCGCGCATCAAGCGCATCGGCGCGGAGGAGAGCAGGCTGCGCTCCGTGATCGAATCCCTGCAGCCCTGGCTCAGCCTGGATCTGCCCCTGAATTTTGAGGGCACCGGGCGCACCTCGGCGCTGATGGGCTCCATCCCGTCCCGTTTCCCTATGGAGACGGTGAGCGCCGCGATTGAGGCCGTCGACGAGGAGTCCGAGATTTTTACGATCCATGAGGAAAAGAAGAGCCGCTACGTCCTGCTGGTCTGCATGCGCGAGGCGCTGCCCGCGATGCAGGACGCGCTGCGCCCCTTCGGCTTTGCCCCCTCCGCCCTGAGCGGCATGAACGGCACCGCGCGCGAGTGCAAGCTCAACGCGGAGCAGAGTCTCAAGGAGCTGGCCGCCGAGAAGGAAAACTGCGCGCGCTACATCGTGGACGACGCGGTGCACCGGGACGAGCTGAAGCTGGCCGCCGACCGGGTGAGCGTCAAGATCGCCATGGCCGAGGCGGAGGAAAAGCTCTGCGGCACGGACAGCGTCCTCGTCATGGAGGGCTGGATCCCCGCCGACCGGGAACAGGATCTCGCCCAGGTGTTTGAGCGCTTCGGCTGCGCCTGGGAGACCCTCGACCCCACGGAAGAGGAGCTTGCCAGCGTTCCGGTCAAGCTTAAAAACAACAAATTCACCAATTCCATGAATATGGTGACCAACATGTACTCGCTGCCGGCCTACGGGACGGTGGACCCGAACCCGCTGATGGCCCCCTTCTTCATCCTGTTCTACGGGCTGATGATGGCGGACATGGGCTACGGTTTCCTGATGATCGTCGCGGCGCTGGTCGCGATGAAGAAGCTCAAGCCGCGCGGCGGAACGCTGGCCTTCTGTCAGCTTCTGCTCTACGGCGGAATCTCCACCTTCATCATGGGCGCCCTGACCGGCGGCCTCTTCGGCGACGCGCCGCGGGTAATCGCGGGGATGTTCGGCTCCGACTGGCCGGGCCTGCCCCACCTGTTCAGCCCGGTGGAGGACTCCGAAAAGGTGCTCTACGGCGCGATGGCTCTGGGCGTCATCCACCTGAACTTCGGCATGGCGGTCAACTTCTCCCAGCGCTGGAAGCACGGCGACAGGATCGGCGCGATCCTCGAGGAGGGCGCGCAGTGGGTCATCCTTGCGGGCGGCCTGATCTTTGCCGCGCAGATGTTCCTGTTTAAGGACAACGGGACGCTCAAAAACGTCGCCCTCGGGGTGATGGGTCTCGGCGTTGCGATGCTGCTCATCGGCGCGATCCGCAGCGCCAGCGGCATCGGCAAGCTCACGGCCCCCTTCTCCTGCATCTACAGCACCCTGACCGGCTGGTTCGGCGACGTGCTGAGCTATTCGCGTATCATGGCGCTGATGCTGGCGGGCGGCGTTGTGGCCCAGGTGTTCAACACCATCGCGGCCATGCCCTCGGAAAAGGGCGTGACGCCGGTTTCGGGCATCATCTTCATCGTTGTCTTCCTGATCGGCCACGCGCTGAACTTCGCGCTGAACCTGCTGGGCTGCTTCGTGCACGACCTGAGACTGCAGTGCCTGGAGTTCTTCGGCAAGTTCTATCACGACGGCGGCAAGCCCTTCGAGCCCCTGCGCATCAGGACGCAGTACATCAATCCGCAGGAGTGAGAAGCCTTGCTTCCCTCTGTGGGGGCGGATTCTGACGCGCGGGAAGCGTGCGACATTCCAGGCTCTGCCGACCGCAAAACTGCAGAAGGAGTAAACGGGCGTCTTCCTGACAGCACAAAAAACCTGGGGACTCCCTCAGTCAGCCTGACGGCTGACAGCTCCCTCGGGGAGGGAGCTTAATCACATAAGCAACTAACATTCACATATTGAGGAGGAAAACAAAAATGGAATTTCTGAACAGCATCGGCGGCTTCGCGCTGGGCCTTCTGGGCGCCGGCCTTGCGGCATTCATGGCGGGCATCGGCTCGGCCAAGGGCACCGGCATCGCCGGTGAGGCGGGCGCGGGCCTCGTGTCCGAGGACCCCTCCAAGTTCGGCAAGGCGATGATCCTCCAGGTCATCCCCGGCACCCAGGGCCTCTACGGCTTCGTCATCTGGTTCCTTGCGTTCAGCAAGCTCAGCGGCGTGGCCGACATCTCCGCCATTACCGTCGCCCAGGGCCTTCAGGTTCTCAGCGCGTGCCTGCCCATTGCCGTCGGCGGCATGATCTCCGGTATTGCCCAGGGCAAGGTTGCGGCCGCGTCCATCAACATCCTGGCCAAGAAGCCCGACGACTGGTCCAAGGGCATGATCCTCTGCATCACGGTCGAGTTCTACGCCATTCTGTCCCTGCTGGCCTCCTTCATGATGCTCAACGCCATCAGCCTCTGATCGGCCGCATCGGATTGGAGTAGCTATGAAGGGCACGGAAAAAATCATCGCACATATCGGGGCCGACGCCAAAGCCCAGGCCGACGCGATCCTTGCGCAGGCGGAAGCCAAATGCGCCGAGATCCGCGAGGGCTATGAGCAGCAGGCGAAGCAGGCCTATGCCGAGAGAATCCGCGCCGGCGTCAAGGCCAACCAGGATCGGCTTGACAGCATGGAACGCCTGGCGAAGATGGAGGGCCGCAAGGCCGTCCTCGCCCTCAAGCAGGACATGGTGGCCGAGAGCTTCGACCGCGCCTGCGATCAGCTCGTCAATCTGCCGGCGGCGGAGTACGGCACGTTTCTGGCAAAGCTCGCCGTGAAGGCCAGCGTTACCCATGACGAGGAGGTCGTGCTCAACGCGCGCGACCGCAAGGCGCTGGGCGACAAGGTCATCGAGGCCGCGAACAAGGCCCTCGGCGGCGGAAAGCTCACGCTCTCCAGGGAGACGGGCAACTTCAAGGGCGGCCTGATCCTGCGCCGCGGGAGCATCGAGGCCAACTGCACGGCGGAGCTTCTGGTAGACCTCTGCCGGGAAGAGATGGCCGCCGAGCTCGCCGGCGTCCTCTTCGGCTGATAGACCCTCAGAATGGGAGGGAATACATTGTCAACGAAAAAAGAAGCGTATCTGTGCCTGTCGGCCATGCTGCGCGCCAGGGAGCCCAGACTGCTCAACGACGAGCGGGCCGGGCGCATGCTGGACGCCGCCTCCTGTGAGGAGGCCGCCAAGCTCCTGACGGACTGCGGCTATCCCGACATGTCCCACGCGTCGGCAAACGAGGTGGAGCAGATCCTGACCGAGCGCCGCAATGAGCTTTTCGGCGAGATCGCCAGGCTCTCCCCCGAGAGCGCGCTGGTGGACGTTTTCAAGCTCAAATACGATTACCACAACGCCAAGGCCATCATCAAATCCGAGGCCGTGGGCGCGGACGCAAAGCGCCTGCTGTCCGACGCGGGCAGAGTCCCGGGCGAAGAGCTCCTGGAGCTCTACAACGAGGAACATTTCAGCCGCATGCCTCCCATCCTTGGCAAGGCCATGGCGGAGGCCAAGGCGGTCCTCGCCCGCACGGCAAACCCGCAGCTTTCGGACTTCGCGCTCGACCGCGCTTATTTTGAGGAGCTGCGCGGCCTGGCCGAAAAGCTGGACAACGATTTCCTGCGCGGCTACGCCGAAATCCTCACCGACAGCGCAAACCTCAAAAGCGCCGTGCGCACCCTGCGCATGGGCAAGAACCAGGACTTCCTGGCGGAGGTGCTGGTGGACGGCGGCAGCGTCTCGGTACAGCGCATCATCGCGGCGGGCGACAGGGAGAGCCTCGCGGCCCTCTACGCGCACACGCCGCTGGAGAAGGCGGCCCAGCTCGGGGCGGAGGCCCTGTCCGGCGCCGGCATGACCGCGTTCGAGCGCGCCTGCGACAACGCGGTAAACGATTACCTGCGCTCGGCCAAGCTTGTCAGCTACGGGCCCGAGGCGGTGATCGCCTATCTCTCCGCCGTCGAGGGGGAGATCCAGGCGGTGCGCATGATTCTGACGGGCAGGCTTGCCGGCGTGAAGCCGCAGACTATCCGGGAAAGGCTGCGTGATCTGTATGCTTAAAATCGCCGTCATCGGCGGCAGGGACACGGTCATGGGCTTCAAGGCCCTGGGGCTGGACACCTTCCCCGCCGAGAACCCTGCCGAGGCCGGAAAGATCCTCCGGCAGCTCACCCGCGAGAGCGAGGAGGAGTATGCCATCATCTACATCGAGGAAAACTTCGCCGCCCAGCTCCAGAACGAGATCGGCAAGTTCAAGGACAGCCCCAGCCCCGCGATCATCCTGATCCCGGGCCGCGAGGGCTCCGCCGGTCTCGGCCTCCGGGCCCTGCACGACGCCGTGGAGCGCGCCGTCGGCACCAATATTCTGGGAGACTGATTTTTACTCCGTCGGAGCGGTATGCCATAGAAGCAATGAAGAAAACGTCCGTTTCTGTCATTGCGAACCAGTGACCGATGTCACTTAAGTGAGCGTCCAAATCTTTGATTTGGTCAACGCGAACTTACACCTTAGGTGGGTGTGGCAATCCGCATCTCCCGGCGGCCTGTAAAGAAAACGGATTGCCACGCCAGTGTGCGCACTGGCTCGCAATGACAGGCCTTGGGAGATGCAGCCGCACTTTCCGACAAAGCGTATACATAATTCCCGCTCTTGCCTTGATGGGGTACAGAGCGGAAGGAGGAAAGTAATGAGCGGAACAATTACCAAGGTATCCGGACCGCTTGTCGTGGCCGAGGGCCTGGCGGACGCCAACGTCTCCGACGTTGTGCGCGTAGGCTCTCAGCGCCTGATCGGCGAGATCCTGAATATGACCGGCGACACCGCCTCCATCCAGGTCTATGAGGAGACCTCCGGCCTGGGACCCGGCGCCGCGGTCGTCACCACCGGGATGCCCATGTCCGTCGAGCTCGGACCCGGCATGCTGGATAATATCTACGACGGCATTCAGCGCCCCCTGCCCGAGATGCGCGCCCTCACCGGCGACTGCATCACCAGGGGCACGGATGTGCCCGCCCTCAACCGCGCGAAGAAGTGGGAGTTCGTCCCGGTCGCCAAGCCCGGCGACGAGGTCGGCCCCGGCGACGTGCTCGGCACCGTGCAGGAGACCAGCGCGATCCTTCACAAAATCATGGTTCCGAACGGCGTCAAGGGCAGCGTAACCTGGGTCATCAAGAAGGGCGAATACACGGTGGACGAGGTGGTCGCCAAGGTCAAGACCGACAAGGGCGAAAGAGACCTCACCATGGTGCAGCGCTGGCCCGTTCGTATCCAGCGCCCGTATCAGAGAAAGTTCGTCCCGGCGCGGCCCATGAACTCCGGCCAGCGCATCATCGACACGCTCTTCCCCATCGCCAAGGGCGGCACCGCCGCGGTTCCCGGCCCCTTCGGCTCGGGCAAGACCGTCGTGCAGCACCAGCTTGCCAAGTGGTCGGATGTGGACATCGTGGTCTACATCGGCTGCGGCGAGCGCGGCAACGAGATGACCGACGTTCTGATGGAGTTCCCCGAACTCAAAGACCCCCGCAACGGCGAGCCGCTGATGAAGCGCACCGTTCTGATCGCAAACACCTCCGACATGCCGGTTGCCGCCCGTGAGGCGTCCATCTACACCGGCATCACCATCGCCGAGTACTTCCGCGACATGGGCTACGACGTGGCGGTTCTGGCCGACTCCACCTCCCGCTGGGCCGAGGCTCTGCGTGAGATGTCCGGCCGTCTGGAGGAGATGCCCGGCGAAGAGGGCTACCCCGCCTACCTCGCCTCCCGCCTCGCCCAGTTCTATGAGCGTGCGGGCGTCGTGCAGTGCCTCGGCTCCGAGGACCGCCGCGGCTCCGTCACCGCCATCGGCGCCGTGTCGCCTCCGGGCGGCGATATTTCCGAGCCTGTCTCCCAGGCCACCATGCGCATCGTCAAGGTGTTCTGGGCGCTGGACTCCAGCCTCGCCTATGCCCGTCACTTCCCGGCCATCAACTGGCTGACCTCCTACTCCCTGTACATGGACACGCTGAGAGGCTGGTATACCGAGCAGTTCGGCGAGAAGTACATGAAGAACCGCGAGAAGGCCATGCACATCCTCCAGGAGGAGAGCGAGCTGCAGGAGATCGTCCGCCTCGTCGGTCAGGACTCCCTGAGCCCCGCCGACCGCCTCACCATGGAGACCGCCAAGATGATCCGTGAGGACTTTCTGCAGCAGAACGCCTTCGTGGACGAGGATGCCTTCTCCTCCTACGCCAAGCAGTACAGGCTTCTGGACATGGTGCTCGAGTACGATGTGCTGTGCCGCGCGGCGCTTGAAAAGCGCGCCGACCTCAACGGCCTGATCGCCATCGCCGCGCGCGAGAAGATCGGCCGCGCCAAGATGGCCGACGCGAAGACCTTCGGCGACGATTACGACGCCATTATCGCCGAGATGAAGCAGCAGATCGAAGACGTCATCGCCGGAGGTGAGGAAGAATGATTAAGGAATATAAAACCATACGCGAGATCGCCAGCCCCCTGATGGTGGTCGAAAACGTCGAGGGCGTCACCTATGACGAGCTGGGCGAGATCGAGCTGCCCAACGGCGAGGTAAGACGCTGCAAGGTGCTGGAGGTCGAGGGCAGCAAGGCTGTCGTACAGCTCTTTGAGTCCGCCCAGGGCATCAACCTGGCCGAGTCCAGGGTTCGCTTCCTCGGTCACCCGCAGCAGCTGGCTGTCTCCGAGGATATGCTCGGCCGCGTCTTCAACGGCATGGGCAACCCCATCGACGGCGGCCCCCCCATCCTGGCGGAGGCGCACATGGACATCAACGGCCTGCCCATGAACCCCGCCGCCCGCGCCTACCCCGCAGAGTTCATCCAGACCGGTGTCTCCACCATCGACGGCCTGAACACCCTGGTCCGCGGCCAGAAGCTGCCGATCTTCTCCGGCTCCGGTCTGCCGCACGCAGCGCTCGCGGCGCAGATCGCGCGTCAGGCCAAGGTG
>ONVI01000009.1 GCA_900321275.1 uncultured Eubacteriales bacterium
CCCGGCGCAAAGCTCGTGGCACGCGACATGCTTGAGGTTCTGCGGGACTGGACGCCGGAGAAGCTGGACTATAACTATTCCGCTTGATTATTCCCTGACCCTGTGATAGAGTGAGGGCAAAGAAACTGTCACGGAGAGGACAAGCATGAATTATTTATTTGTTGTGGCTCACCCGGACGACGAGGTGCTGGGCGCCGGCGCTGCGATCCGCAGACTGATTTGCGGGGGGAACGCCGTCGCCGTTGCGACCATGGCAAACCACGCCGCCGCGCGGGCCAATATCTCCGCCACGCTTCAGGACGACCAGGCCCGCGCCCATGCTGTGCTGGGCATTGAAAAGAGCTACGCCGCGGACTTTCCGAACATCAAGATGAACACGGTGCCGCATCTGGAGCTGGTGCAGTTCGTTGAACGCTGCATCGAAGATTTCGGCGCCGAGGCCGTCGTGACGCACCACCCCTCGGACACGAACATCGACCACGCCATGACCAGCGGCGCAGTTCAGGCCGCGGTGCGTCTCTTCCAGCGCCGGGAAAACATCCCCCCGCTGCGGGAGCTGTGGTATATGGAGGTGCCCTCTTCGACGGAGTGGGCGCTGGACAGCTCCGCAAACCGCTTCACACCCAGCCTGTTCGTGGAGATCGGTGAGGAAGGGCTGAACAAAAAGCTTGAAGCGCTCTCCTGCTATACCGGGGTCATGCGGCCTTATCCGCACCCCCGCTCCGACGAGGCGCTGCGCGGCCTTGCCGCCTGGCGCGGCGCGCAGGCGGGCTGCCGCTATGCCGAAGCCTTTGAATGTGTGTTTCGCAGAATATAAGGGAAACGCTGAGGTGTAAAAATGCGCTATACCTATCTTTTCCTCAAGCGCCTGTTTGACATGGGCTGTTCCCTGGCGGGTCTGATCGTCAGCGCCCCGCTGTGGCTGATCACCGCGCTGGGGATCGAGATTTCCGACCCAGGTCCCGTCTTCTACATAGCCAGGCGCACGACGAAGGACGACCGGGTCTTCGATATGTACAAGTTCCGCTCCATGCGCCAGGGGAAGGCAAACGAATCTGTCTTCCGCGGGGATGAGGATCGGATTTTCCCCTTCGGGGCCTTCATCCGCGCGACCAAGCTGGACGAGCTGCCGCAGCTTTTAAACATTCTGATCGGGGATATGAGCATCGTCGGTCCCCGCCCCGCCTCGGTAGAGCAGGTACAGCTCACGCGCGGCGGGCGCTTTGCCCGCACGTCGGAGGTGCAGTCCGGCCTGACCGGGCCCTCCGCCCTCTACGACTATCTCTACGGCGATACGGTGGAGGATCAGGAGGACTATGTGCGCGACGTGCTGCCGAACCGTCTGGAGCTGGATCTGGTTTATCTGGACAAGCGCGGGATCGGCTTTGATCTGAAAATGATCTGGTGGACCGTGGTCTGCATCGCCTTCCAAATTGTGGGGCGCAGGCCGGAAGGAATCTTCTCCACGCTCCTTCGCTGGGCGGCGGAGCACCGGGAACAGGAGGAAGCAGTATGCCTGGCAAATTGAGAGTCGTCGTGATGACGCAGGCGGATCGCTTTTTCATTCCGAAGAACATCGACAAAGCGGCCTCGGCCTGCGAGCTGCTGGAGATCGTGGAGGTCGACTGCAGAAGCGCGCTGGAAAACCGCACGAAGGATTACCTCAAATGGTTCGGTTTCCGGCAGTGCGCGAAGATGGGCGTCGTCACCATAGGCCGCGAGGCGGAGAAGTATCTGGACCGCTTATCCGGTTACCGGCTCTTCCACGGCTGGTGCTCGGTCAGGGACGCGGCAAAGAAGAACCATGTCCCCCACCGCGTCATCACCAACAGCAACGACCCCGCCTATGTGCAGCACATCCGAGAGCTCAAGCCCGATCTCATCATCTCCTATTCCGCGCCGCAGATCATCAAGCCTGAGCTTCTGGGCGTGCCGAAATACGGCGTCATCAACGTCCACGGGGCGCTGCTGCCGAATTACCGGGGCTGTCTCCCCTCCTTCTGGTACCTGTACAACGACGAGAAGCTGGGCGGCGCGACGGTACACTATATGAGCGCGAAAATCGACGACGGCGATATTCTGGAGCAGGGCAGCGTGGACATCTCCGACTGCAGGAGCATGTTCCGGCTCATGAAGAAAACCAAGGCCGTCGGTGGGGAGCTGATGCTCAAAGCCTTGGAGGATATTGCCAACGGCACGCTTGAGCCCCGGAAAAACGAGACGGAGAAGGGCAGCTATTTCACCTGGCCTACCGTCGAGCAGGCGCGGGAATTTCGCGCAAAGGGCAAGCGGCTGATCTGAACGCGAGCCTAAACGCCGTAACTGTATAAACCAATTGTTTCATTTTGAGCGAAGCGAAGAATCTTTATTCCCGGAATTCTCAAGGGAAAGATCCTTCGCTTCGCGAAGTTATGACACGTTTGTTATTGACGCGGCATGCCGCGCTTTGCCCCATTTTCTACAAATTTCGGGGCGCCGGAGTCTTGACATTCAGCGTTGCGGAGACTGGCGCGGGCGAAATGCCTGTGATATAATTAAATTTGATCCTGTGGCGGGAGTACGTTGAAAAACAGCGCACCCATCGCCGGATCAACGCGAAAGCGGACCTTGGCTATGCCTGTTCTTTTGGTTAAGGAGGACGCAGGATAATGTCTGAATATTTCATCTATTACACAGAATCGAACATTGTTTGCATTATTATCTTCAGTATCATGCTCTTCCATAATCTTTTCAGCGTTGACAGGCAGGAGAAGCAGATCAAATATGACTATGCGCTGATTGCGTTCATGCTCTATTTCCTTATAGACGCCGTTTGGGCTTCGGTGCTCGCGGGCGTCCTGCCGAAAAACCGTTTCGCCGTCCTCGCCATCAATTTTGCCATTTATGTGATCATGGCCGCCATCACCTATTGCTGGCTGGAATACGTTCTCGCCGTCGAGCAGTACCCGCACAGGAACAGGCCTATCAACAAGGTTGCGATGCTCTTTCCCTTCCTCGTTTCCACCATCGCGCTGATCGTGACCTGGCTTGTCTCCCCGGGCACGCTGATGAACGACGCGCTTGAACCGCAGCCCGTCTATTTTCTCTTCCTGGTCTGCGTCCCAATCATCAACATCGTCGCGGTTCTGTTTTATTCGCTGCGAAAAGCACTGAAGGAGGAAAACCCGATCGAGAAGAAAAAGAACCTGTATATCGGCTTCTTTCCTATTATGGTCGTTCTGGGCGGTCTGACGCAGATCATTTTCTTGCCGAAGACACCGATTTTTTGCTTTTGCTCTACGATCCTGATGCTGATCTTTTTTGTGCAGTCCATGGAGGTCAAGATTTCTTTGGACCCGCTGACCGGCCTCAACAACCGCGGGCAGCTTGTTCGCTACGTCTCCCAGAAGGCGAACCTGCATGTGGCCGGCAGTCTGACCTATGTCATCATGCTCGACGTCAACGATTTTAAGAATGTCAACGATACCTATGGTCACGCGGAGGGCGACAAGGCGCTGGTCATAATTGCCGACTCGCTGAAGGAAATCGTCCGGAAACAAATTACGCCCATTTTTCTGGGTCGTTTCGGCGGCGACGAGTTTATTCTCATCGCACATCTCAAGGACGAGGACGCGCTCAAGGCGCTGATCCGGGAAATCCGGGAAACAATTGCGGCGCAGTGCCGGAACGCCGGAACGCCGTATCAGATTTCCGTGGGTATCGGTTATTCCGAGCTGCGGTCGGAACAGGACAGCTTCCAGATGTGCATGCAGCGCGCCGACCAGAATCTCTATCTGGATAAAGAGCGCTGCAAGCGGCCGGATTGAGGCAGCGTCCGCGTTGTCTGACCCTGCCCGCAAAAACAAAGAAAGAGAGCATCTCCCGAACCTATGAAAAAGCAAGTCGCAAAACAGGCGTTTATTACCTCCGTGCCCATTATGGCAGGCTATATCGTGCTGGGGATGGGCTTCGGCCTGCTGCTGCACGACGCGGGCTTCGGCGTGGGCTGGGCCCTGCTCATGTCCGTGACGATTTACGCCGGCACCATGCAGTATGTGGGCGTGAACCTGCTGGCGACCGCGGCGCCGCTCCTGACCGTCGCACTCACCACCTTCATGGTGCAGGCAAGGCATCTGTTCTACAGCATCTCCATGATCGAGCGCTACAAGGACGCCGGGAAATACAAGCCTTATCTCGCCTTCGCGCTGACGGATGAGACCTATTCCCTGCTCAGCAGCACAGTGCCGCCCTGTCCGCCGGAATACGCGAATTACTACCGCTTTCTCGTCTCGCTCTTTAACCACAGCTACTGGATCACCGGCTGTTTGCTGGGGAATCTTCTGGGCGAAGTGCTGCCCTTTTCCACGAAGGGTCTGGAGTTTTCCATGACGGCGCTGTTCGTCGCCGCCTTTACCGAGCAGTGGATTGTGCTGCGCGACCACATCCCGTCCCTGACCGGCTTTGCCGGTACGCTTCTGTGCCTGCTGATCTTCGGGCCGGAGCACTTTCTGATCCCCGCCCTGCTGTTGATCGTGCTGATCCTCACGCTCCTGCGTTCGAGAGAGGAGGCTCTGTTATGATGAAAAGCCTCGCCATCGTCGCGGTAATGTCGATCGGCACCATCCTGCTGCGCGGTCTGCCCTTTGTGATCTTCCGCAAACATACGCCGAGCTATATTGTCTATCTCGGCAGGGTACTGCCCCCGGCCCTTATCGGCATGCTGGTGGTCTACTGCATGAAGGATCTGAACTTCAGCGCTGCGCCCTACGGCCTGCCGGAGCTGATTGCCGCCCTGTGCGTGGTGGGTCTGCAGCTGTGGAAGCGCAGCTCCATCGTCAGCATCCTCGGCGGCACGGCCATCTATATGCTGCTCGTGCAGTTTGCTTTTTAAAATTCAAATGCCCCGACGAACCTTTTCGCTCGTCGGGGCGTCCTTATGCCTGTTTTATTTCTCCATCTTGGCCGCGGTGTCAAGCGCAATTTCGATCATCTCATTGAATCCGGTCTGGCGTTCCTCCGGAGAGAGCTCCTGCTCCTTGAACAGGTGGTCGGAAATTGTGCAGATGCAAAGGGCTCTCTTGCCAAGATAGGCGGCGTTTCCGTAGAGGGCGGCGGCCTCCATCTCCACGGCCAGGATACCCATTCTGCGGACGGCGCGGGTACCCTCATAGGATTTGGGGTGATAGAAGTTGTCGGAGGAGTAGAGATTGCCCACATGCCAGTTTACGCCGCGCTCCATGGCGGCGCTTACCGCGTACTGAATCATAGTGGGATCGCCGATGGGCGCAAAGACGCCGGGGAAATTGAACTGTGCGAGATAGTTCGTATTGGTAGAAGCAGCCTGACCGATGACGATATCCATGACGTTGACACGATCCTGCACGGCCCCGGCCGAGCCGACGCGGATGATATTCTCCACGCCGTAGCTCTCATAGAGCTCCCAGCTGTAGATACCGATGGAGGGCATGCCCATGCCGGAGGCCATCACGCTCACCCGCGCGTCCTTCCACTTGCCGGTGTAGCCCTGGACGCCGCGCACGTTATTGACGAGGACGGGATCGGTCAGAAAGGTCTCGGCGATGTACTTGGAGCGAAGCGGGTCGCCGGGCATGAGGACGGTCTTGGCAAATTCACCTGGTTTTGCGCTGTTATGAGGGGTCATAGTTTTTCCTCCTTTTAGTTGGTTTTCCGAAGAAATGTGTGTTGAATCCATTATAAAGGAAATTTCCGAAAAGTCAAATTGAAACCGGGCACGGGATATGGTAAGATAGGGGCGAAATACATACAGGGGGTTTGGCACCATGGATAAGGTTATGGTCATCGGCATCGCCGGCGGCACCGGCAGCGGCAAAACCACCATCACCCGCAAGCTCATGCAGCGCTTCGGAAACGACGTTTCGGTCATTTACCATGACAACTACTACAAGGCCCATCACAATATGCCCTATGAGGAACGGGCAAAGCTCAACTACGACCAGCCCGACGCCTTTGACACCGACCAGCTGATTGAGGCCGTGCGGGCGCTCAAGAAGGGGCGGAGCGTCATCTGCCCGGTCTATGATTACTCCATTCACGACCGCTCGGAAAAGACGATCACGGTCAAGCCCGCGAAGGTCATCCTCGTCGAGGGGATTCTGATCTTTGAAAACAAGGAGCTCTGTGAGCTCATGGACATCAAGGTCTTTGTCGACGCGGACGCCGACGTGCGCATTCTCCGCCGCATCGTGCGTGACGTGCGCGACCGCGGCAGAAGCCTGGAGAGCGTGGTCAACCAGTATCTCAGCACCGTCAAGCCCATGCACGAGAAATACGTGGAGCCCAGCAAGCGCAACGCGGACATCATCGTCCCCGAGGGCGGCCACAACAAGGTGGCGCTGGAGCTGCTGATGGAGCGCGTGCGGGCGCATCTGGAGGGGAAAAGTGCCAATGGCTAAGCTCTATTTCAAATACGGCGCGATGGGCTCGTCCAAGTCCGCCCAGGCGCTGATTACCAGGTTCAACTACGAGGAGCTGGGCATGTCCGTCTGGCTCATCAAGCCCGGCACCGACACCCGCGACGGCGTGGACGTGATCAAAAGCCGCATCGGCCTGAGCGCGACGGCCCAGGTCATCGCCCCGGAGGAGAATATCATCGCCGCCTACCGCAAGGCGGGGAAGCACGACGTCATCATCGCGGACGAGGCGCAGTTCTTTACCCCGGCACAGATCGACGGCCTGCGGACGCTGGTGGACGAGGACGACCTGCCTGTTCTCTGCTTCGGCCTTCGCACCGATTTTCTCACCCACTTTTTCCCGGGCGCGCAGCGGCTCATGGAGCTGGCCGATTCCCTGACCGAGATCAAGACCGTCTGTGCCTGCGGAAGAAAAGCCACCGTCAACGCCCGTATCGACGGGCGGGGCCGCATCGTCACCGAGGGCAGCCAGGTGCTGCTGGGCGGGAACGACTGTTATATCGCCATGTGCCACAAATGCTGGAAGGACAGGATCAGACGTGAAGCTCAGGAAGGAGACTGACACTATGCTCGACAACATCACCATCAATGAACACAGCAGCATCCGCATCGACGACAAGGTCATCGCCTATATCGACCCCTTCCGGCTGAAGGAGGAACGGCACGACGCGGATCTCATTCTCTTTACCCATCCGCATTATGACCACTTCTCGCCCGAGGATTTCAAAAAGGCGGCAAAGCCGGACACGATCTATGTCTGCCCGCTCTCCATGAAGCGGGAGGCGCTGAACGCCGGCATCGCCCCCCAGTATCTGCGCACGCTGGAGGCTGAGGAAAATCTCGGTATCCTCGGCATTGAGATTGAGGGCGTACCGGCCTACAACACCAACAAGCCCAACCACCCGAAGGAAAAGGGCTGGCTCGGCTACGTGCTGGAGATCGGGCCGCACATGGTATACATCGCGGGCGACACCGACCGCATCCCCGAGGGGGAAGCCGTGCAGTGCGACATCGCCATGGTTCCCATCGGCGGCACCTATACCATGAACGCGAAGGAAGCGGCGGAGTTTGTCAACGCCATGCGCCCCCACACCGTCGTCCCCACGCACTACGCCAGCATCGTCGGATCGCTGGACGACGCGCGGGAGTTCGTCAGGCACCTCGACCGCGGGATTGAGGTTTGTCTGAAGATTGAGTGAGGGTTCCCTCAAAGAGGGAGCTCATAAGAAAAGCGGAACGCCGTTTTGACGTTCCGCTCTTTTCATGCTCTTATACTATTATCCGATAGAACAGTTTGAATCTTTCCGGCCAGATTTGTGCCAGGCTTCGTGATCGGACTTGACCATACACACAAAGTATGCTCTGCGTCCGATTCCTTGCCTGACGCAAATCTGCCTCGGAAATCTTTCAAACCGCCTTATCGGATCATAGTATTACATGGAGATTGTCGTGTTGATCGGGCCGTAGATCAGATCCGGTACGCAGGTGACAAGCACCGGGATAAAGGTGATCAGCAGCAGCACGATGAACAGACATAGTATGAATGGCCAGACTTCTTTGATAAAATCTCCGATCCGGCAGCCGGTAATGCCGCAGGTCGTGAACATCATGGAGCCGAAGGGAGGCGTAATGCCGCCGATCATGATGTTGACGATGCAGACAAGGCCGAAGTGAATGGTGTCGACGCCGAGACTCTGCGCAACCGGCAGGAGCAGCGGGGTCGCGATCATCAGAGCCGCGCCGCCCTCGAGGAACATGCCCATGACCAGGAGCACGACGTTGACCAGCATCAGGAAAACATACTTGTTGCTGGTGAGGTTGGTGATGGAGGCCGCGACGATCTTCGGCAGGTTGATGTAGCTCATGTAGTTGCCGAAGGTGGCGGCGGAGACCATGATCAGCACAACGCTGGAGGTGCCCGCAATGGTGTCGAGCAGGATGGGGATGAAGTGATCCTTGAAGCTGAGCTTCTTATACACGAACTTGCCGATCACAAAGCAGTAGAGCACCGCGACGGCGCCGCCCTCGGCCGGGGTGAACAGGCCGAAGCGCATACCGAGGATGATGCCGAAGGGGAAGAACAGGCCCCAGAAGGAGATAAACGCCTGCTTGAGCACTTCCTTCATCGGCGGGAATTTGTCGCGCGTGGTCGGGTAGTTGCGCTTATGGGCGATGATGGACACGACGATCATCATGGACAGGCTCATCAGGATGCCGGGGACATAGCCGCCGGCAAAGATGCGGCCCAGCGACGCCTGCGCGATCAGGGAGTAGACGATCAGGTTGACGCCGGGAGGAATAACGGGCGTGGCCGCCGAGCTTGACGCCGTGATGGCCGCGGAGAATGCCTTGGAGTAGCCGCGCTTCTCCATCTCCGGCACCAGCATCTTCGACTGCATGGCGCAGTCGGCATTGGCGGAGCCGGAGCAGCCGCCCATCAGCATGCTCAGCAGCACGTTGACCTGCGCCAGACCGCCCTTCATGTGGCCGGTGACGCATTCACAGAAGTCCATCATCTTGTCGCTTATTCCGCCGAAGTTCATGACCGAGCCGGACATGACAAAGAACGGGATCGCCAGCATGGAGAAGGACTGCGTGGAGTTCATGACCTTCTGCAAAATCGTCCAGGGCTGGACGCTGGTGTTGATAAACAGGAAGTAGAAGAAGGTGGAGCCGAAAAGCGCGTAGACAATGGGCATTCCCATGAAGTAGAGGATAAAGACCAGAAACACGGGAATCAGGTTAACGAAGCTCAATGTCATCAGTAAGCGCCCCCTTCCTCAATTTCCGCAGGCTGCTCATCAGCCTTGGGCTTGAGAATATGCAGCCTGTCCCGCATGAACTCAATCACGGAATAGACAAGAGAGAGGCCGAAGCCGAGAGGCACCGCAATACCGGTGTACCACTTGGGGATGCGCAGAGTATCGGTATAGGTCAGCTTGACCTTGCCCCATTCAAAGACGCCGTCCTTGATCTGGAACATGATGCCGCGCTTAAAAATGAGGTTCAGCACATACTGCGCGCTGATATAGGTCAGCAGAAGCAGAATGGCGATTTCCAGAATCTCCACAATGATCTCGACCACAGTCTTCGCGCGCCCTTTGACCAGGTTCACCACGATGTCCACGCCCAGGTGCGCGTGGCGGCGGTGGGCGTAGGCGCTGCCCATGAACACCGTCCAAACAAAGAGGGAGGTCACGACCTCGTCCGTCCACTTGATGGGGTTATTCAGGAAGTAGCGGAAAATCACGTTCACATTTACCAGAATCACACAGAGGGTCAGCGTCACGCCGCAGATGATCGAGTCCAGATTATGAATGATAAATTTTGGCGTTATTTTCTTTTTCATAGGCAAAAATCCTTAATTGCAGCTTGATTGATTCAGGCCCTTATACCGGACATGGACTGCCCGTGAAAACGGGCAGTCCAGCCGTTATTTCCGTATTGGGATAAAACGGAAAGCTTACGCAGCCTTGTTGGCGCGGAAGTCGTTGATCAGCTTGACAAGCTGGTCGTGCAGCTCGGGATTGGCGCCATACTCCTCCACGATCCAGTCGTAGACGGGAGCGCAGGCCGCAGTGAAGGCGTCGATGTCGACTTCGTTCCAGGTCACACCGGCTTCGGTCTTCATCTTCTCGATCTGGACAGCCTCGTCGTCGGCGCAGGAGGTCTGCTCCCAGACACCGCACTCGTGAGCGCACTCGTCGAGGATGTTGCGCCATTTCTCGGGCATATCCTGGTACACGTCCTCAGCCATGAACAGCCAGCGGGTGGCGATGAAGTGGTTGGTCAGGGCGACCTTCTTGACCAGCTCATAGGGAGCGCCCGCACCCGCAAGGGTGGAGGTGGAGCCTTCAAAGCCGTCGACCAGGCCGGAGGAGATGGAGGAGAGGCATTCGGTGAAGCTCATGGGAACAGGCGTGGCGCCCATGGCCTCGATGGTCTTGATGAACAGGGAGGCGGTGGTGGAGCGCAGCTTGACGCCGTTGAGGTCTTCGGGCTTATAGATGTCCTTGTTGGTGACGACAGAGCGGTAGCCGAAGGAGTAGTGGGTGTCGAGGATGTGGATGTTCTCCTCGGCCAGCGCTTCCTTCACGCCCGCGACGATGTCGGAATCCATAACATAGTTATACTCGTCGTCATTGTTGTAAAGCATCGGTCCGACGAGGACGGCGCAGTCGCCGACCCAGTCAGCGAAAAGGGAGGGCTCTTCCAGGCCGATCCACTTGTCGCCGTTGACGGCGTGGACGACGGAGTCACGGTAGCAGTCGAGCTCGTTGAGACCGTGGAAGGTGACCTTCACATGGCCCTCGGTCTTCTCGGTGACCATCTCGGCGAACTTCTCGGCAGCCTTGTAGTTCCATTCTTTGGGGTTGAAGACGTTGGAATAGGTCAGCTCGATGTAGTAATCATCGGCGTCGTCGGCGAAGGCGGCGGGAGAAATGGCGCACAGCGCCATTACCATCGTCAGCGTCAGAAGCAGTGCAAGAATTTTCTTCATTTCTGATTCTCCTTTTTCATTTTTGTTCGTTTTTCGGTCGTCAATATCCCTGCTCTTGCTGATGACCGGAACCCCCATTCGTCTCTGCGCAGGCAGAGACGAAGACAGGGCGCCCTGTCTTCAAAAAGCATGATTATTAACAAACCATGAAGCTGATTCTAAATTACACCAAAGTGCACGGATGTGTCAACACCAACGCCTTTTTCGCAAGTCATTTTGGCAGTATTCACAAAAACCATCTGCGTTTTTTGGAGAAGATATTTCCTTGACAAGTGCATCCGGCTCTTGACAAGCGCTTCAAAAAAGTACGCCTCCCCTCCCCCTTCAGGGAGAGCAGAGGCGTACTTTCAGGCTGAATGATGAAATGCATTTATCCCTTCGCGGCGAGCCATGCCTTCGGCACGCCTGGATAGTTGGTGAAGATGCCGGCGGCGCCCCACTCGTACAGCCGTTCGAGACTGCCGAGATCGTTGACCGTCCAGCTGTTGACGCCCACGCCGTACTCCCGGCAGTTGTCGGCGTTCTCTTTTGTGAAGAGGCTGCAGTCGGGATGGTAAAAATCAAAGCCGTACTTATTGCAATAATAGCCCGCGAACTGCAGGTCGTTGTTTTCAACCAGCGCGCCCACCGGACACTGGGGCAGAAGCTGCTTCATGCGGACAATCGAAAGGTGGTTGAAGGACGAGAAGATCATCCGATCCTCCAGCCCGAAGGCTTTGATCATCTCCGCCGTCTTCTCTTCAAGCTCCGGATAGTAGACGATGCTGGACTTGAGCTCCACATTGGTGACAAGCCCGGTGCCCTTTACCCAGTCGCAGTATTCCTCAAGGGTAGGGATGCGCTGCGGTGAAAACTCCGTCCCCTTGATGACAGATGCGTCCAGTGCCTTGAGCTCCGCGAGGGTATAGTCCTTGACATAGCCCTTGCCGTTGGTGGTGCGGTTCAGCGTCTCATCGTGGATGATGACGATCTGCCCGTCCTTTGTGAGCTGGACGTCCAGCTCGATGCCGTCGGCCCCGACCTTCTCCGCCTCGCGGAAGGCCAGCATGGTGTTTTCGGGATACTTGCCGCTGTATCCCCGGTGCGCAAATACTCTCATAGATGTTTTCCTCTTATTCTTATTTTACGATCCGAAGATCAGGTTCGGCAGCAGCATCGAAATGATCGGAATGAACGTGACGAGCAGCAGACCGATGATTTCCGCGATGATGAACGGGAAGCACTCCTTCACAAATTCGTTCAGCTTGCAGCCCGTGATCGACATGCAGGTGAACATCATGGAACCGAAAGGCGGCGTCAAACCGCCGATCATGATGTTGACGATGCACATCGCGCCGAAATGAATGGGATCGACGCCCAGCTTGGTGACGACAGGGATCAGCAGGGGCGCCACAATGATGAGCGCCGCGCCGCCTTCGAGGAACATGCCCATGATCAGCAGCAGGACGTTGACCAGCAGCAGCATCAGCCACTTGTTGGAGGTCACATTCAGCAGCACCGTCGTCAGGTGCATGGGGATCATTTCCCATGTCATATAGTAGCCGAACACATTCGCGGCCACAATGATCAGAATGACCGTCGCGGTGCCGTTGATCGTCTCGACAAAGATTTTGGGGATATGCTCCCACCGGAGGCCCTTGTAGATGAACACGCCGACAAGCAGGCAGTAGGCCACGGCGAAGGCGCCCGCCTCGGACGGGGTAAAGAGACCGATGCGGATGCCGAGAACGATGCCGAGCGGGAAGAGCAGCGCCCACAGGGAATCGGCGCATTGCTTTGCGATCTCTTTCGCGGTCGCCTTTTTGTCGCGGGAGGGCAGATACCCTCTCTTGACGGCGATAAAGTGGACGCACACCATCAGGCAGGCGGCGATCACGAAGCCGGGCAGATAGGCCGCCGCGAACATTTTCGCAACCGAGACCTTTGCCAGCAGCGCGTAGATGATCAGGTCAATGCCGGGCGGGATGATCGGCGTGACCGCAGAGGATGCCGCGGTGATGGCGGCGGAAAAGCCCTTGGAGTAGCCGCGCTTTTCCATCTCCGGCACCAGCATCTTGCACTCCATGGCGGCGTCCGCGTTGGCCGAGCCGGACACGCCGCCCATCAGGCAGCTCAGCAGGACGTTGCTCTGCGCAAGGCCGCCCTTCATGTGCCCGGTCAGCACGTCCGCCATACTCATAAGCTTGCCGCTGATTCCGGCGTAGTTCATGATAGAGCCCGCCATGACGAAAAACGGGATTGCCAGCAGCGGGAAGGACTGGGCACTCGTGACGAATTTCTGGAAAATCAGATCGACGGGAGAGTTATGGTCAATTACTCCGAAGTAGAAGAGCGCGGAGCCAATCAGGGCAAAGGCAACGGGAACGCCGGAGAAGTACAGGATAAAGGCAATGATAATGGGAAGATATCCTACCATACTCTCACACCTCCTTCCGGGGGCTTTGCTCCGCCGTCTCGTCGGGGCCGAGCACCCTGCCGTAGATCTGTATGGACTTCAAATCGCGGAAGATGAAGATGATCGACCAGATTGCCATATCCAGGAAGCTGATCGTCAGCGAGGATGATACCCAGGCGGAGGACACGCCCAAAATCGCCGTCGGCTTGCGGTAGGAGCGTTTCAGATAGACGCAGCTGAGGTAGAACAGATAGGCGCACAAAAAGGCCATCAGGATATCCACAACGATCTTGACCACGTTCTGCACCTTGAGCGGCAGCTTGTTGACGACAATATCCACGCCCACATGGGCCCGCATCTTGTAGCACGCAGCCGAGCCGATGAACGCCGTCCAGACGAAGCAGCTTGTCGCCATCTCCTCCGCCCAGGGGATGCCGGTGTGGAACACATAGCGCGTCAGCACGTTGATGATCACCAGCACCAGCGTCACGACAAACAGCAGCGAGGCCACGATTTCCTCGATGTTTTCAAATATAAATCTCGCTGTGATTTTTTTCATGGTTCACCTCGAAACATGAAACAACGGGGAGTGAAGTGCTGCCTCCACTCCCCTGCTGATTCTGTGAACTGATACTAACTTTCAATAGAAACAAGACAATTTTTGTCTGCTTTCTTTTGAAACTTAGTATTACTTTGCCGCGTGGAATTCGGCGATGGCGGCGCGGAACTCATCATAGAGGCCCGGCGTGACGTTCTTCATATTCTCATAAACGGGAGCCACGGCGGCGGCGAAGGCGTCGGTGTCAACCTCGTTGAAGGTGTGGCCTGTCTCCTCGAGCTTGGCCTTGGTCTCCTCATAGCTGCTGTTGATCTTCTCGATCATGCGCTGGGCGGAGGCGGTGAACTCGTCCTGGATGATGGTCTGGTATTCCTCGGGGATGGTCTCCCAGACGTTCAGCGGGAAGTAAACGCCGCAGGTGCCGATGAAGTGGTTGGTCAGGGAGCCGACAGACGCGACCTCGCCGGAGCCGTCGTTGAGGAAGTCGTCCATGGTGCCCTCGAGGCCGTCGACGACGCCCTGGGTCACGGCGGAGAGGGTCTCATCCCAGCCGAGAGGAATGGCGTTGGCGCCCATCGCGTTGAGGGTATCGACAAAGAGCTGGGACTTGGGAACGCGGATCTTCATGCCCTTGAGGTCGTCGGGCGTGTAGATTTCCTTGTTCGTCTTCATGAAACGGTAGCCGGAGAAGAAGTCAAGCGCCAGGACCTTGATGTTGTCCGCCTCAAGCTTCTTGACCATTTCCTTCACGGTATCGGTATTGATCAGGTACTCATACTCGTCGGAGCTGCTGGTCATCATGGGGCCGACCAGGACGTTGAAGTCGGGAACGTAGTCGGCGATGTAGGACGGATCTTCGACGGAGATGAAGTTGGCGCCGCTGGCGACCTGTTCAAGGCCGTCCTTGTATGTCGGGAGCTGGCTGCTGTGGAAGACCTGAATGTCGATCGCGCCATTGGTCTTCTCACGGATGTTGTCGGCGGCTTCCTGGATGGAGATGGCCAGCTGCTCGGTCGGGCCGAAGACGTGGCTCAGTCTCATGGTCAGCTTGAAGTCGTTGTCCGCATATGCGGGCATCGCGCAGAAGCTGAATACCACACACAGCGCGAGGATAATTGCAAGTGTTTTTTTCATCTCGGATTCTCCTTTTCATATAAATTTTCCGATTTCGGCTGTCAGCTTCCGCGCGCTTACACTCCATTGCCCGGATGGAAACGACGCAGGACGCAGAAAGCCTTTCACAAATTATAATTTACACCTTCTTGCACAGATGTGTCAACGGAAAGCAAAATACCGCACGCATTTTTGTCGGCATTCACAAAAATTCCCTTCAATTTTTGGAAAAGATACTTGCTTGACATGCGGGCGCGCAATACGATTCCTTTAAGGAACAGTATAAGGACGCCGGCCCGTCCGCTGTTGAGACAGGCCGGCGCGATTTTGGGGAATCAGTAAATCAGATTCGGCAGCAGCAGGGAGATGCCTGGGATGTAGGTCAGCAGCAGCAGCGCAATGATGAGCGCCAGAATGAAGGGCTGCACCTCCCGGATAAACTCGCCCATCTTGCAGCCCGTGATGGACACACAGGTGAACATCATGGAGCCGAAGGGGGGCGTCAGGCCGCCGATCATGATGTTGACGTTCACGACGATGCCGAAGTGGACAAGGTCGATACCCGCCGCCTTGACCAGCGGGACCATCAGCGGGGCGAGAATAATGAGCGCCGCGCCGCCTTCGAGGAACATGCCCATGACCAGCAGGGCCGCGTTCAGGATCAGCAGCACCAGGTACTTGTTGCTGGCGATGCCGCTGACGGCCTTGAGGAGATTGTTCGGGATGTTCTCCCAGGTCAGATAGTAGCCGAAGAGATTGGCCGCCACGATGATCAGCATGACCGTGCAGGTGCCGGCGATGGTCTCCTTGAAGATGGTGAGGAAGTGCTCCTTGCGCAAGCCCTTATAGACGAACTTGCCGATCACGAAGCAGTAGAGAATGCCCACGCCGCCGGCTTCCGTCGGGGTGAAGAGACCCATGCGCATGCCCATGATGATGCCAAGCGGGAAAAACAGCGCCCAGAAGGAATCCAGCGCCTGCTTTGCGATCTGTTTGCCGCTGGCGCGCGTTGTGCGGCTGGGGGCATAGCCGCGCTTTTTGGCGATGATATGCACGGCGACCATCAGCGCCCCCGCCATCAGGAAGCCGGGAATATAGCCCGCGGCAAAGAGCTTGCCGACGGAAGCACCCGCGATCAGGCCGTAGACGATGAGGTTGATGCCGGGCGGAATGATCGGCGTGATGCAGGAGGAGGCGGCGGTGATGGCGGCGGAAAAGCCCTTGCCGTAGCCGCGCTTCTCCATTTCCGGCACCAGCATTTTGCACTCCATCGCGGCGTCTGCGTTGGCAGAGCCGGAGCAGCCGCCCATCAGCATACTGAGCAGGACGTTCATCTGCGCAAGGCCGCCCTCGGTATGGCCTGTCAGGGCGTCCGCGAAGGCCATGAGCTTGTCGCTCATCCCGGAGTAGTTCATGATGGAACCCGCCATGATGAAGAACGGGATCGCCAGCAGCGGGAAGGACTGCGTGGCGGTGATAAATTTCTGAAGCAGCAGGTAGGTCTTGGAGGTCGTGTCGACAAAGCCGAAGTAGTACAGCGTACCGGCCATCAGCGCGTAGGCAATGGGGATGCCGGTGAAGTACAGCACCAGGGCGATGATAATCGGAAGATACATGACCATATCAGCTCTGTACCCCCTTTCCCGCGTCGGACATCTTTTTTACGTCTTCAATGCAGTGAACCAGTGAGTAGATCGCCATCAGGCCGAAGCCGATCAGCAGCGCCGCGTACAGATAGTTGACCGAGATCTTCATGATGGGCATGGTCTTGGCCTTGGAGGAGCGCATGAACAGCACGGAAAGATATGTGATGTAGCTGTTGAGCAGAAGGATCACGATATCGGTCAGCAGGTGGACGATTTCGCGCGCCTTCTCCGGCAGGCGGTTTACCAGCAGATCAACGCCCACATGCTGCCGCGTGCGCAGGCACCAGGCGGCTCCGATGAACACGGTATAGACGAAGCAGCTCGTGGCCAGCTCCTCGGTCCAGGCGAAGACAAAATTGAAGACATAGCGGGAAAAGACATTCATGATGACCAGGGTCATCGTGACGGCGAACAGGGCGCCCGCTGCATAGGCATCGAGATTTAACAGAATGTGCTTTACTCTCTCTTTCAATCGGAGGACACCTTCTTTCCTCAGGAAATCGGCAGACGCCTGCCGCAGCTGAGCCGCGGCAGGCGGTCTTTTCAGTTATTTATGCTGTTTTCAGAAGCCGCGCGGAATCATCAGGCGGCGGGATGCGCTTCGTCGTACTCCTTAACAAGTGCCTGGAGAGAGGGGATGAAGTCGGGATCAACGCCGTCCTCGGCGACGAGGCGGTCATACTCGACCTGCATCACGGCACGGAAGGCGTCCATGTCAACATCGTTGAAATGGCAGCCCTGCTCCTTTTCGAGCATCTCCATCGTGGACTGGAAGTTGTCGTCGGTGAACTTGGTGAGCTCGGCAGCGCCGGCGGTGAACTCTTCCTGGATGATGTTGCGGTATTCCTCAGGCAGGGAGTTCCACACGTCGTTATTGATGTAGGCGCCGCAGGTGCCGATAAGGTGGTTGGTGAAGGACATCTGCTTGGCAACCTCGGCGGAGCCGTTGGTGGAGTATGCGTTCATGTTGCCCTCAAGACCGTCGACAACGCCCTGCTGCACAGCGGAGATAGTCTCGCCGAAGGGCAGGGGAACAGGGGTTCCGCCCATGGCGTTCATAAGGTTGATGTACATGGAGGAGTTGGGAACGCGGATCTTCATGCCCTTGAGATCCTCGGGCGTGGTGATGACCTTGTTGGTCTGCATGCAGCGAAGACCGACGTTGAAGTCGAGGGCGAGGACGTGGATGCCGTAGTTGTCCTCAATATCCTGGCAGAGCGCCTTGACCAGATCGGACTGGCAGACGTAGGAGTACTCCTGGAGGTTGGAATAGAGCATCGGGGCGATCAGCGCCTCAAAGTTGATGTTGTAGTCGGCGAGGTAGGAGGGGTCTTCACAGGCGATCCAGTAGGAGCCGTCGACGACCTGCTGGAGGTTGTCCTTGTAGACGGCGAGCTGGCTGGAGCCGTAGGTCTGAATGTCGACGGCGCCGTTGGTGCGCTCACGGATGCGGTCGGCGACCATTTCCATTTCGACGGTGAGCTGCTCGGTGGGAGCAAAGACGTGGCTGAGTTTGAAGACATACTTGTCTTCCTTTGCAAACGCGGCAGGCGCAAAGGTGCACAGGGCCAGAATCATGGTCAGCGTCAGAACCAGTGCGAGTACTTTCTTCATGTCCGTTCTCCTTTTCATATAAATTTTCCGATTTCGGCTGTCAGCATTCCCGGCTCTTTCCGAAGCAGGCAAGCCCATTCATCTCTGCGCAGGCAGAGATGAAGACAGGGCGTCCTGTCTTCATATAAAGCGGATGAGAATATTAACAAACCATGAAGACAGTTCTAAATTACACCATCATGTGCAGAAATGTCAATATTAGCAGAGATATCCCCGCTCATTTTGGCGGTTTTCACAAAATTTATCGTGCGTTTTTGGAGAAGATAAATACCAGACACGACTGTAAAAATCATCCATCCTGTCACATTTATCCGTCTCGATTTTCTTTACCGATGCGCACAGAGCAGCGTTTTATGTTATACTCTGTTCAAGAACTTAGGGAAACGCTGAATAAATCGACGTGTAAATCCTGACGGTGTATTTTCCGTCGAGACGTGCGCGGCAATTTATTCAGCGTTTCCCTTCCAAATTCTGTTGTCCCTTTCTCCATCAGTTGAGGAGTTTCCCCTTCTCGCCGCGCTGGATGCGCTTTACCTTGCGGGAGGTGGTCTTCTCGAACTCCGTATCCCGCAGCCGCAGGCGCACGATGCGACGGGCGGAGGGCACCGAGCGGTTGATCTCGTCCACCTTTTTGCGGAAGAGCGCCTCGGCCTTCGCCGCGTACTCCGGGAAGGGATAGACCTCGGCGGTGATCTGCTCGTCCTCCGAGTAGACCATGATCTCACTCAGCCACTCGCAGCCGGCAAAGCGGTTTTCCAGCTCCTCCGGGGACACGTTTTCGCCGTTTGAGAGGATGATGAGGTTCTTTTTCCGCCCCGTGATGTAGATGCGCCCGTCCTTCACATAGCCGAGGTCGCCGGTCTTGAGCCAGCCGTCCTCCGTGAACATGTCCCGTGTGGCCTCGTCGTTGTGGTAGTAGCCCAGCATGACCGAGGGGCTTTTGACCATGATCTCGCCGTCTTCGATCCTCACCGTGCAGTTTTTTACCACGCGGCCTACGTCCGTCCCGGTGGAGGGGTCGGCCTCGCTGGAGGAGGTGATGCGCGGGGCGCACTCCGTCATACCGTAACCCTGCAGAAGCGGAATGCCCATTTTCTCATAGGCCTGCGTGAGCTCCGGCGCGAGATAAGCCCCGCCGCAGAAAATGACGCGCAGATCCCGCCCGAACACCGCGCGGCCGGCCATGCGCAGCGGCAGCAGCGGGTTCTTTTTCTTCTCCGCCATGATGCGCCGGTAAATTGTCTCCGCGATCAGCGGCACGAGCAGCAGCATCGTGGGCTTAAAGAGCTTGATATTCTGCACAAGGCGCATGGGCGAATCGTTCAGGCACAGCGTCGCCCCGTAGCGCAGGGAGAGCAGAACGTCACAGGTAAGACAGTAGGCGTGGTGGATCGGCAGGACGGAGAGCAGCACGTCCGCGTCGCTGCCCTCATGGTCGCAGCAGGTGGCGTTGTCGATGAGGTTGCGGTGGGAGAGCATGACGCCCTTGCTCTTGCCGGTGGTGCCGGAGGTGTAGAGGATGCAGGCGCACTGATCCGGCTCGACCGGATGAAGCTCCGCCGGGCTCTCCCTGGCCAGCAGCTCCGGCAGGGAGAAACGCCCCTCCCCCGGTGCAAAGCAGACGCAGGACTTGATCTGCGGGCAGGTCTCGCGGATGCCGTCGGCCAGCGCCTGAAAGCGCGCGTCATAAAACAGCACCGTCACGTCTGCCCGGTTTAAGTTGTCCGCGATCTCCTCCGCGCTTAACTGCGAGTCGATGGGCACGGCCACATTTCCGTCGATGGCCGTGCCGAAGAAGCAGGTGAGATAGGCGATGGAGGACGAGCCCACAAACCCCGCGTGGATCGGGCCTTCCCCCTGGCGGCGGAGGTAAGCGGACACCTTCCGGCAGTCCTCCAGCATTTCGCCGAAGCGCTTTTCGGCGATGTCCTTGCCCGCCTTTTCGCGCAGCCAGACCTTATCGGGCCGTTCCCCGGCCGAGAGGATCAGCAGATCCTGCAGGGTGCGCAGTTCGGCAGTTTCCATGGCCGTGTCCTCAGGCCTGCTTGCTCTTGATATAGGCCATGATGTCGCCCACGGTATGGATGTTGGTCAGCTCGTTCTCATCCACCGTGATGCCGAACTCCTCCTCAAAATCGCCCATCATGCTCATGACGGCAAAGGAGGTCAGGGCCAGATCCTCGGCCAGCCTTGAATCCTCATGAATGTCCTCCGGGTTCAGTTCCACGTAGCGGGTCATGATCTCTCTGATTTTATCCAGCATGCTTGGTTCCTCCTTTTTTACATCCAATCGAGGATTTCCCCGATGGTCCGGTTCGGATCTTCGATGCCGCGGAAAATGGCGCGGCAGAGGTAGTAATAGAGCTTTTCGATCTCGTCGAGGGAGACGGAGTTCTTCTCATATTCAAAGTGGAAGCTGAAGCCGTTGTCGGTAGGCCGGTGCATGACGGTGACATAGATGAGCTGCATGGCGACGCCGTTGGAGTACCACATGCTCTTGAAGTTCATGTCGGGGAGCTGGCGGCCCTTCAGTGCGGCGGCGGACACCGGCTGATAGGTCAGGGTCGTGCACTCATAGCCCGTCCCCTGCGGGCAGCCGTAGTGGGCCGCGGTCTCGCCCATGTAGCGGATGGGGTCGTAATTCGCGTGGCGCAGGAGGGCGTTTTCCTTGGCCTGAACAATTTTCAGCGCGTCAAGGAAGCTGGTCTCCGGCTCGATAACGGTGCGCAGGGGCCAGAAGTGGATGCGCGTGCCGCCGGACTGGCTCTCCAGCAGCGTACCGCGGCGGGCCACGGCGTTCTTGACGCTCACGTCCTTCTCGTTGCCCGAGAAGCGGGAGAACACGGTTCGAAGCCCCAGCAGCAGGATGGACGCGACCGGGATGCGGTATTCCTTGCTGAAAGCGATCAGGGCCTTCGACGGGGCGTCCTCCAGCTCATAGACCTTGATGTCGGCCTCGATGTCCCCGGTGCCGTAACAGGCGCGGAGTTTGGGGTTGCCGGTCTGCTCGCGCAGCTCCAGCAGGCGGTTGCGGGCGCTGAATGGGGTATAGATGGGCTCCGGCGCCTCCAGCTGCTCAAGCCAGAACTTCCGGTCCCGCTCCATGGCCGGGCTGTTGTCCTCGTACTGGAGGTCGAGCTTGAGCTGGGCCAGGTAGCTCTTCGGAGGCTTCGGCGGCTCGATGTTCTCAAACTTTTTGTAGCAGTAGAGATTGAGCACATAGCTGTAGAAGGCCATGATGGCGGTGGAGTCCATGGTCATGTGGTGAACCTTCATATAAAGGCCGTTGAAGTTGCCCGGCAGGCGGATCATGACGATCTCGCTCATGGGGCTGCCGTCCATGTGCAGGGGGATACGGCTCCAGCGCTTCATCTCCTCATGGGCGTCCTCCTCCCGCCAGTGGGAGAAGTCCACAAGCTTGATCTCCCTGTCCTCGGTGGGCACCAGATACTGGACAAGATTGCCGTCCTCGTCCTTCGTGAAGCGCAGGCGCATGGATTCAAATTTCTCATACCCGTCGCGGATGCACGCGCGCAGGGTATCAAAGTCCACGTCGGCAAACTCGATGTAAAAGCCGGTGGCAATGTTCAGCAGTTCCTCTCTCCGGCAGGCGGATACGGTGTAGAAGTGGATGCGCTGGGCTGCGGTCAGCGGGTAGGTCTGTACAACCGCGCCGTTCAAGCTGAGCTCTTTCATTCTCTTTCCTTTCTTTTGTTGACCCTGATCCGTTTGCTTTTTCTTCTGAATCCGTGTGTTACTCTCCCAGCGCGTCGGCCAGGAACGCCTTTTCGGTCTGTTCATAGAGGGGCTGGTTTTCAAACACGCTCGAGCCGTGTCCTGCGCCCTCCACCATCAGAAGGCGCTTTTTGGAGGGGCAGGCCTCGTAGTTCTTTTGGCTCATCCAGGTGGGGACGAATTTGTCCTCCTTCCCGTGGACAAAGAGAACCGGTACGCGGTTGTTTTTGAGCGCGTCCAGCGTGGAATACTCGTCAAAGCGGTATCCCGCTGCCTTCTGGGCGCGGGCGCTCGTGAGCTTGATGATGGGGGCGGGAGGCAGGTGATAATCCTTCCGGATCACGCTCGAGAAAATGTCCGCCGGGGAGGTATAGGCGCAGTCGGCAATCACGGCAGATACGGCCTCCTGAATCTCCGGCAGGCCCAGCGCCATGAGCACCGTGGCCCCGCCCATGGAGGTGCCGTGCAGGACGATTTTCACGTCCTTGCCGAAGCGCGCCCTGGCCCAGCGCACCCATTCCAGGGTGTCATAGCGGTCGAGAATGCCAAAGCCCACATAGTCCCCTTCGCTCTCCCCGTGGGCGCGCAGATCCAGCAGCAGCACCTCATAGCCCTGCTCGTGGAAAAATTTCGCGTGACTTGCGTTATCGACGGCGTGGCTTGTAAAACCGTGGTGGAAAATGGCGAGCTTGCCCATGGGCCTCTCCGCGGCGAGAAACAGAGCGTGAAGCCGCAGCCCGTCCCGGGCGCGCAGCGTCACATGCTCCCATGCCTGCCTCTCCATCCACTCGCCCACCGGCGCCATGCGGACCTTGTACTCCTCCATCTTTGCCCGGTCGGCAAACTCGTCAATGATTTCCGGATCGGTTCCCCTGGGGCGCGGCAGCGTCTTGTTGAAGAGGATCAGAGAAGCAACCCCCGCCGTAATCCCGGAGCCGACCCCGGCCGCACCCAGGGTGCCGCCGGTCAAAAGCAGGTTCTTCAGATTTTTATTCATTCGATCATCCTTTCCAGCGCCGACGCCGAAAAGCGGCCCGGCTCTTCCATGGGTTTGTTCACGACTGCACAAAGTGCATCGGTATATTCATAATATGCATTATAACCCGTAGCGGTTTTCTTGACAAGAGCAGTGGGTAAAAAAGTCCGGCCTACTGCCGCTTTTTTGAAAACAGGGCGGTGGGAAGCCCACTGCCCTGTCTGCCGTATCTTATTGCTGCGCCTTGATCCCGCTCTGCAGAAGCTCCGCGAACTGCATCGCCCTGCCGAGATCGCCCTCCACGCGCAGCTTGCCCTCGTCATAGGCCTTGACCGTGTCGAGCTTGCCGCGGGTAAGCTTGGAAAAATCAGCGTCGCTGATGGTGACGGCGCACTGCCGGTCGTAGTACTCATAGGGCTCCACAGAAATGCGGCCGTCCTTGACCTCGACGTAGAATACGCCGTTTTCCTCCCCCTCGATGTTGATCTGCACGGCCAGGAAATCCACCTGGGAGATGTCTGCTTCCGCGGCCAGGGTTCTGGCGCGCTTGAGGATGCTTGCAAATTTCATTCCGTTTTCCTCCAACTGTGATTAAGGGAAATGCCAGGAATATTATAGGAAATGTTCTCCCCTTTCGCAAGTCCCAATTTCGCCCCGCTCCATCCGCCCGTCCGCTCCATCCGCCCGTCCGCTCCATCCGCCCGTCCGAATTTTCACTTGAAATGCTTTTCTCGTCTTGGTATAATGCAAAAGTATTCTTACTCTAACGCATAATTACACCTGCTTTGAAGGAGAGATGTTCAAATGGCATGGTACGATGAAGCGGTATTTTACCACGTTTATCCGCTGGGTCTCACCGGGGCCCCCAGGCAGAACGATTACGGCGAGCCGGTGCATCGGCTCAACACGCTGCTGCCCTGGATCGGGGAGCTGAAGAAGGCGGGTTTCACCGCCCTCTACATCGGCCCGCTCTTCCAATCCGTGGGGCATGGCTACGAGACCACCGACTACCGGCTTCTGGACAGCCGCCTCGGCACGAACGAGGATTTGAAGAACTTTGTCGCAGCCTGCCACGCAGAGGACATCCGGGTCATATTTGACGGCGTCTTCAACCACACCGGGCGTGATTTCTTTGCGTTCAAGGATCTGCAGACCCACCGGGAGTCCTCCGCCTATCGGGACTGGTACTGCAACGTGAACTTCTGGGGCAACAACGAGTATAACGACGGCTTCTCCTACGACAACTGGGGCGGCTACAACCTGCTGGTGAAGCTCAACCAGAGAAACCCCGCCGTCCGGGATTATATCTGTGACGTGATCCGCTTCTGGGTCAGCGAGTTCGATGTGGACGGCATCCGTCTCGACGCCGCCGACGTGCTGGATTTTGAGTTCATGAAGGCCCTGCGGCGCACCGCCGACGAGGTCAAGCCGGACTTCTGGCTCATGGGCGAGGTGATCCACGGGGACTACTCCCGCTGGGCAAACGAGAACACCCTGCACTCCGTCACCAACTACGCCCTGCACAAGGCCCTGTACAGCGGGCACAACGACCACAATTACTTTGAGATCGCCCACACCGTTCAGCGCACCAACGGGATGATCCCTCCCCATATCAAGCTCTACAACTTTGTGGACAACCATGATGTGGAGCGCATCCACACCAAGCTCATGAACAAGGCCCATTACATACCCGTCCACATCCTGCTCTATACCCTGCCGGGCATCCCGTCGGTCTACTACGGCAGCGAGTTCGGCATCGACGGGCGCAAGGAGCGCGGCTCGGACGATTCGCTGCGCCCGAGCATCGACCTTGAGGAGCATCTGGACGATTACGTGAACAACCCCTACACCCTGCTCATCATTGCCCTCGGCCGCATCCACCGGGAGTGGAAGCAGGATCTGGTCTGGGGCGACTTCCGCCAGCTCTGCCTGACGAACCAGCAGTATGCCTTCGCGCGCGGCAGGCTCATCGTCGCCGTGAACAACAGCGACGGCGAGGCCTGGATCAATGTGGAGGCGCAGGCCCCCGCCTATATCGGCCTTCTCAGCGGCAGACGCATCGAGAGCGGCGGAGGGCGCCTGAATGTAAATCTCCCCGGCTGCGGCGGCGACATCTTCGCCCCGGATGACGAGGCGCTCCGTGTCGAGACGCCCGTCAAGGCGCAGGCCCCCGCAAAGCCCGAAAAAAAGCCGGAGGTGCCCGGGAAAGCGGCGCCGGAGAAAAAGCCGGAGCCCCCCAAGGCAAAGCCCGCCGCCGTAATGGCGGAGACAACGCCCGAAGAGAAGGCGCAGGCCCCGCGCCCGGAGGATGTGGAGATCCCCGATATTCCCTATGATCTCATGACGGTGGAGCAGCTTCAGGCCGTGATCCTCAAAAAGATGGCGCAGAACGGCCCCGTCACCGAGCGGATGCGCCAGGACGTGGTAGAGAACATCTGGCACAACTCCCTTGTGAATTGGGCCAACAGCTTCCGCTGAACCCGGGCAATACAGGGAAGCGCTGATTAAATCGAGGTGTGCAGACCGGCGAGTGGATTTTTCGTCATGTGCGCGGGGATTTTTTCAGCGTTTCCTTAACTCTGTTCTTAAGGCGGCCGATAAGAGAATGTACACGAACAAAAGAGAGTATTACCGCTCAACTGAGAAAGACAGGCGAAAAAGAAGAATGGCCATTCCTGATTGCAGTCATGACCAATCGAATGATTCTCTGATCGGCTGATGGAATGAGCTCAGAAGCAAATTCCAGTTTGCCGATCTGAATAGAGCGCCTCTTCGGAGGCGCTATTTTACTGGCTTTTTCGCACACAAACAAACGATGAACCCGCTATTAATTGAAGATACACCCTGAAGGGTGCAAAATCGGCTTTTCAGGGCGTAAAATGTGATTGTATCAAAAAGCCTCTCTCAATGGGCGTGAGGCTATATAGAGATTGAAAAAGTACCCATTTCGCAGAAACTGACACTGACGATGATGGAGACGGAAGAATACAGCAGCATCGGAATTAACAGGATAAACAGTTTGCTGCGCGCTCCCAACTGCCCCTTCGTGCTGCTCGTCAGCAAAAGAAGCTGGTCAAACGGCGGGCGCTTGAAGCGTTCACCCGCAAGAAATTGATGATTTGAGGGCTTGCGGTATTGAGAAAAGCGCTTTCGTTTGCTATAATAACATTCATCACACCGGATTTTTTAAAGGAGATAGACGGAAATGAAATTAGGGATCGATATATATGAGCCCTTTTCCGTATCGCCATGCAGCCTTATATAAAGCTGCAAAAGCGCATGGTTCCGTGTTTTTTGACTTTACAAAGATCACATAACTCCATGCAATTTCATAAGGTTTTATGGCAAGTTGGCGTAGAAATGGCGTAGACCATTAATGTTGTCTGGAGTCCAATACAACAACTATTCTCTGATTTAATACGGGTTATTATCCTGCATGATTTGGCGTAAAAAATGGGCTTGCATAAGAATGCTGGCTCTTTTTTACTATCTAAACAACGCAGACTCGACATAGATACGTACCAAGCAAAGATGAATATTAAATCGTTTTCAGGCTCGACACGAAAGTGCCGGGCCTTTCTTATTGCCTGAAAGGAGGAGCAAAAATGGCGCCACAAATCATAAGTCCCTTTGACCCTACTGCCCGGACGCGGCTCCGGCGGATGGGACTACTTACAGTGGAAGAACAGGTCAACAAGAACGCAATAGAGACAATTAGCATTCTGCAGGCTGGTCTGCTCTTTTCCCAGATTCTTGACTGTTGCGGCGATTGGGAGGGGACACTCAGTGTCTGCCGCAGGATCACGGCGCAGGCAGCTCAGATCAAGGATCGACAGATCCTGCTGCTTATCTCCATTCAATATGACGCGATTGCAAAGCCATTGCCGGAGGTCATCTGGTGGATTTCCGGCAGCGACGCTTTGCTTGCGCCCTTTGTTCGCGGTTTTGTTCATCATCTGAACGAGCTGTGTGCGGAGGAAAACTCTCGTGAGGGAGGTGATGTTATGTAAGGAACGAATATAGAGATTGCTCAGCAAGAGGAGGAATGCCTATGCGTTAGTTTATCCATCCCAAAGGGGAGGTCGGGAACACGCTCCCCTTTGGGAAAGGCAGAGCAAGGCAGGCGGTCAATCCGCCGCAAAAGGCGAATGACCTTTCTTGCCTTACGCTGCGTGGACGGAGGGGCGATCATGCCCCTTCGTCAGTACAAAACCACTATCAAAACTGAGGAGGAATGCCTACGAAGAAACTTTTTAAGCTGTATCTCTTTTCCCTGACCGTGCTTCTCCTGACGGCGCTCTTTACCGTGCCCGCCTACGCCACGGAAGATATGTGGACGGCGGCCAACAGGATCATTGTGGACGTCTACACCCATATCGCAGGAATCAGCACAGTGCTTGCCGGCCTGATGTCCGCTGTCGCGGTGATCGGAGCCAAGCTCTCCAACAACCAGCACAAGGTCGATCAGGCTTGGGACTGGCTCAAGCGTATCTGGATCGCGTGGGCGGTCATCAATGGCATCGGCGCTTTCATCGCCTACGTTGCGCCTCTGTTCAGCGGGCTTGCAACCATCAGCCCTTGACAGATAAATCCACAACCAAGGCAGAGAGGAGGGCCGAAGTTTGCTTGAGCTTATCTTTCAGGGCTTCATCGAATGGACCTACGGCCTGATCCTGGAGTGCTGGGAATACTTTTCATCCATGCTTCTGAACGTCATGAGCATGGATTTCGTATATCTGAAGGAGCGGATGCCGGTCATTCAGCCTGTCATGCAGACCATGCTGGCGCTGGGCTGGGCCTTGCTCATCGGGAACCTGGTGTTTCAAGCGGTGCGCAGCATGATGACCGGTCTCGGCTTCGAGGCAGAAGACCCCAAGCTGCTGTTCGGCAGGACCTTCGTCTTTTCTTTCCTGCTGGTCGCGAGTCCGCAAATCTGCAACATTGCGCTCAATATGACCTCCACAGTCATCAATATGCTGGAGGTCCCAGACGCGGTGGATATCAAGTTTGCGGACAAGGCGAGCTTTGCGGGACTCAGCGCCTCCTGGCTGCTGGTCGTGATCTGTGGGATCGTCGTTATGTTTCAGTCGCTCAAGCTTATTCTGGAGATGGCAGAACGGTATTTTATCCTTGCCGTTCTGACCATCACCTCTCCGCTGGCCTTCGGTATGGGCGGCAGCCGCAGCACCTCGGACATTTTCTCCGGCTGGTGCCGGATGTATGGCTCCATGTGTTTGCTCACAATCCTGAACGTGATGTTCGTCAAAATGCTTTTGTCGGTACTCTCGTTTTACCCCAGCGGTGTGGACGTGCTGCCCTGGATGGTGCTGGTGCTGACCGTGGTGAAGGTGGCAAAGAAAGCCGACGCTATCGTTGCGCGGATCGGGCTGAACCCGGCCATGACCGGCGACTCTCTGGGCAGATTCCCCGGCGCGCTCTCGTATATGGTGATGCGCTCCATCGTGGGGAGTATCCTGCACAGCGCGGGACGCGGCAGCACACAGAGCAGCCGCAGGAACCCGAACACGCCTGCCGGCGGGCCGCACATTACGCCCAACGGACCGACCCCGCCAAAATCTGACGGTGCCGGAAGCAGGAGCATGGGCAGCGTGAATGTAAACAGCAATCAGAATACCACTGCTCAGCAGAGCCAGAACACGCAGTTAGGCGCGCAGCAATCCAGCGTCAACGAGTATGTCTCAGGAAACAGCGACGGCAGCAATGCCTATGATACCCGCAGGACTTCCGTACCTCTGGGGACACGCAGGGCACCGGGCCATACCCGCCAGACAGTGCAGACGAATCCTCCCGGAACGCAGGGAACGAATCCGACCAATGGCAGCGAAGTTAAGCACGGCACGGCAGGAATGCCCGCCGCGTCCGGAGAGCGCGTCGTTCAGAACGCCGGTCGTGCCGATCAAAGCGGCAGCGCCTTAAACCAGCAGCACAGTCCCGGCACGGCACCGGCAGGAAACCGGTCGGCAGTCGGCAACGGACCGCGCTTCACCCAACGTGAGGCAGGCAATGCCCGACGCACGAATCGCGCTGAGCACGGCACGACAGGAACAGTACAGAGCTCCGAGCAGAATAACGTCGCCATCGGCGCAGCACGCGTCAGCAGTTCTGTGAACGCTGTCACGCAAAATCCCGCACAGCAGGGTCCCGGCAATACGCACATGACAGGACAGTCACCCACGATCCGCGCCCAATCCTCCGGAAGCAGTACCGAACCAAGGGCAAGCGCAAGACCCGAAGCACGGCAGGGCAGGAATGCCCCATCGTCAGGTCAGGCAGCATCACCCAAGGCAGCAAGCCCGGCAAGGCGCGGCATAGACATTTCCCCGCCGAGCATGGCAGATATGACAAGACCTGCGCAGTCCTTCACGGCACAGCAGAAAGACCGTCCGCCGCGCCAACAGAATCCCACTTTGCACCACGGCACCGCAGGAATCGCCCCACCGACAGCAATCTCGCCGGACAAACAGGAAAACAAGCCCGCACGGGCAAGCAGCCGGGATGAGGGTATCGGTATGGTAGAACTTACACCGGAGGACATCCGTGACCTGAAGGGAGGCGGAGATGACGGACACGCAGAGGAATAACAAGCTGCAAGATGCCGCGGACGCTGCTCGAAAAGCGAGAGCTTTTCACCGGATCGCAAAAGCCGCGTCTCTCGGCGGAGCCGAAGGCGCGGCCATCGCCGCACTGGAGGAAGCCGCGCCGTTTCTTATCAAGCTCATCGCCGGCCTCATGATCGCCGCCGTTCTGATTCCCATGTTGGTCTTCACCGGTATGCCCAACATGTTCTTCGGCTTTGACGGCTCCGAGACCGCCGAGGTCATGGATATGACACGCAAGGCCATGGCCATCGGCGGGGCGTATATCAGCCTCAAAACCTTTGAAAATACGCAGGTGGATGCGGTCGTGACCGGCATCGTCAATGAATACGAAAACGCCGGTCAGAAGATCGACCATGTTGTGGTCCACAGCTCTTTCGGCGAGGTGGACTTGATCTGGATGATTGCCATCAACTCGGTGGCCTTTGAACAGGATCTGAACAGCATGACCGTCGAGAGCATCTGGAACCTCAGCTATTCCAGTCTTGAAAAACGCTATCGTCTCGGTATCTTCGGAGAGGCGGAGACTACGCTGGAGATCAGCTTCGAAAAATTCGATCCCGAAGCGACCATGGAGGAACTGGGCTTTGACGAGGAAGCGCGGGAATGGGCGAAGGCCCTGCATGACATCCTGGAGAAAAGCGACGCACTGCACAAATACGGGTCATACTACAAACCCGTGGCCATCAGCTACAGCGGCGATACCTCCACAGCCTACGGCGGCCCCATCGACCACGGCGGCAGCTACCAGAACGAGATCGACAATTCCCGCTTCAAGAACCCCTACTATAAGAACAACCATGATCTCGCGGTATTTGCCACCCAGGCATGGGAAAACAACTGGGGCTATGTGTGGGGAACCTTCGGCAATGTTCTTACGAGTTCCCTTCTCTATTATAAGATAGAACAGTATCCGGAGGGCGTGGGAAACTTTGAGAGCTTTATCCGCGAAAACTGGCTTGGCCGCCGCACGGTGGACTGTGTGGGTCTCATCAAAGCCTACGGCTGGTATAATCCGGACACCGGGATGATGGACTATGCCTCAAACGGCATGTCTGACCTGGGCGCAGATCAGATGTTCTATGCCGCCTCCGAGAGCGGCTCCATCGACACCATCCCGGAAATTGAGGGCCTGGCCGTCTGGAAAAGCGGCCACATCGGCGTGTATATCGGCGGCGGTTATGTGATCGAGGCCATGGGCACCATGTACGGCGTTGTACGCACGGAGCTCACAGGCCGCGGCTGGGAGGGCTGGTGCAAGATCCCCTTCATCAGCTATAACCAATGACGAGGCTCCAGTATATCCGTATGCGCTGCGGAATCAGCGCACAGGAGTTGGGTCAATACCTTGGCATGTCTCAACAGCACATCAGCCGCATGGAGCTTCTGGACATTCCGGCAACGCCAGAACACGAAAAGAAGCTGCGCAAAGCCATGCTCCGCCTGATCGACCGGCGGATACGCGAGATATTCCGGCTGCGGTTCTACTGCAAGACCCATGACGGCTGCCTGCTTGAACACATGGAGGAAAACGAGCATGAATGAGGAAACCTACTACATACCCAATAATTTTACAGACGCGGGGCGCGTCTTCGGCCTTTTTGAGATCCGCAATTTCATCGAGGCCCTTATACTCACGCTGCCGCTTTTGCTGCTGTGCTTTAAGCTGCTGCCCTTTGAGCTCTCGGTGAAGCTGGTCATCGCCCTTTCGGTCGCCGTTCCCATCGGCGGCTTTGCGCTGATCGGCATCGATGGCGACAGCCTGACCCGCTGGCTTGGCGGCTGGTGGCATTGGCGGAGAGCGCGGCGGAGAATCTGTTACCGTGGGGAGGTGAAACGCAGATGAGCATAAAGGAAGCGGTCTTCGGCGGCACGGTGAAAGGCGGGAATACCGGAGGACGGCAATTTGCCGGGAGCAGTCAGGCATGGCTGCCCATCAAGAATGTGATCAACGGCGTGGTCGTCACCCGGGACAATCGCTTTATCAAGATCGTGGAGGTGCTGCCAGTCAATATCTATCTGAAATCTCCCAATGACCGGCAAAACATCATCGCGGCCTATGCAGCCTACCTGAAGATCGCACCCGATGACCTTCAAATTGAGGTGCGAACCATGAAAGCGGATACCGCAGACTATGTGGAGCAGATGCGCGCCTTTGAAGAGCAGGAGGAAAACGAGTACTGCCGGGACATGATCGAGGATAATATTCAGGAGATCGGCCTTGGCATTGCAAGCGAGGCGATCTGTCACCGCTTTTATCTGGTGTTCCAGTATGAGGCGCGGATGAAAGCGAGGCAGAACACGGTCAAAAGCATCGTCGAGCGGCTGAACGAGGAAGCAAATACCGCACGCAGCTACCTCGCTGCCTGCGAGCTGGAGGTTCTGGAGCCGCGCTATATAGACAACTTTATCCTGACGCTGCTCTATGAGATCATCAATAAGAAAACCAGTCCGCGCATCCGCCTGCCCAAAGGGGTGTTCGACATGATCACCACCATCCACGGAGTCTATGAATGAGGAGGGATGAATTGAGAAAAAGTAAAACCCCAGGCAAACATGAATCCGGCGGCACAGCAAAGAAAACCGCGCCGAAAAAACAGAAGGTGCGGGAGCCTCCGAAGAAGAAGGAGCCGAAGCCCAAACGTCAGCCCTTTCTCAAGCGCCTGATCTTCGGCGAGGAAAAAGCCGACCTTGCCGAGCTAGAGATCGGCGCCACCACCATTTTAGATATCCTGTCCCCCACGTCGGCGGACACACGAGGCTGTGACTACATCGTAGTGGACGGCATTTTTCATGTCTATCTCTATGTCACGGGCTACGGGTATTCCACCACGGTGGGTGCCTGCTGGCTTGCCCCGCTGGTCGAGGCGGGTGAGGGCGTGAACCTCATCTTTACCGTCAAGCGCCAGCCGCGGGAGAAAATCCTCAACAAGATCTCCAAGACCACCATGATGAACCGAAGCCGTATGCGTGAGATCGGAGATACCCGCCAGGACTTTGAGGAGCTGGACAGCGCCATTGCCTCCGGTCTGTACCTCAAGGACGCCATGAACCGACAGGGCGAGGACTTTTACTACATGCATACCCTGATCGAAATAACGGCGGAGGACGCGGAGACGCTGGAGCAGCGCATCAGCGCGGTGGAAAAGCTCTGCCTCTCGGTAGACATGCTGACGCGGCGCTTCGATCACAAGGCGGAACAGGGATTTCTTTCGGCGCTGCCCATCCTGCATCTTGACCCGGACTTTGAGCGCAAATCCCGCCGCAACGTCCTCACGAGCGGTGTGGCGGCAGCCTTTCCCTTCGCGTCCTATGAGCTCAGTGACCGCAACGGCATCTTTCTGGGACTGAACATGTATAACCGTTCTCCGGCTTTTCTGGACCCCTATAACGATTACAAGTACACCAACGGCAACATCTGGCTGGGCGGCAGCTCCGGTGCCGGCAAATCCTTCACACTCCAATGTCTGGGCAACCGGCTCCGGCAGCAGGGCAAGCGCGTCATATACATCATCCCCAAAAAGGGGCATGAGTTCCGTCCGCTCTGTGAGCAGCTCGGCGGCTTGTATCTTCGCATGTCTCCATCCTCAAAGGACTGTCCCAATATCATGGCCATCCGGCGCAAATCTCTGGACTCCTACGCGGGGCTCAAAAACCTCGCCGCCCGCGACGACTCGGTGCTGGCCGAGAAAATCTCCCACCTTATCATCTGGTACTCGCTGCAAAAGAGAGACCTCACCGATGAGGACAAGAACAATCTGGACAGCTCCCTCGTGGAGTGCTACCGCCAGTACGGGATCACCTTCGACAATGCCAGCATCGTGGACGCCTTCGGGCATTTCCGTACCATGCCGATCATTGCGGACTGGTATGAGCTTCTGAAACGCAATCCGGAGACAAAGCACCTCGCCGTCGTTCTGGCCCGCTATGTGACGGGCTCTGCCTCGGCCATGGGCCAGCGCAACGATCTGGATCTGGACAACAAGTACATCGTGCTGGATACCTCCGGCCTGCCGGACGATATGATGCTCTCCGGCATCTTCTGGGCAACCGATGTGGCAAATGACCTCATCATGGATAACAGCACGGGGCTCTCAGCTCTGATCGCAGATGAGCTCTGGAGTCTGGTTGGTGCCAACTCGAACCCGTTGGCTGCGGGCTTCGTGCAGGAGATGGTCAAGACCATCCGCGGCCTCGGCGGCATTGCCGTGACCTCTACTCAGGGTATGCAGGATCTGTTCGGCCTCGACAGCGGCAAATACGGCAAGGGCATTTTGGACTCCAGCCGTATCAAGCTGGTCATGCAGATGGAGGAACAGGAGGCAAGGCTTATCCAAAACGTACTAAATCTTTCTGAGGATGAGGTTAGGCAAATTACGCGCTTCCGACGCGGCGAGGGTTTACTGTGCATCGGCTACAACCATGTGCCTATAGCTTTTTACGCCACCCAAAAGGAGTACACCGCCATTACCACATCATCCACAGATTTGCGTATGAGGAGGAACCCCAATGAATGAAGACTACAAAAACGACGTCCTCACAATGAGGGAATATTTGTTCAACGCGGTCAAGGTATCGGATCAGTTGCTGGCCGTGTCGGAGGGCGCTCCCATGAGCAGCGCCTCCATGCAGCAGACCTTGGAAAAAGCGTCCGGTCAGTTTGAATATGCGGTGCTGGAGCTGCGTCGAATCTGTGAGCGCTATTGCGCCGGTGTCGGCGGCTACCCCAGACAGCGCTTGATTGAGACGGAGCATCCAACCGGGAAGGTGGAAATCATCGAGAGCCGTTGGGTACGCATCACCCTGAACACCCTGCTTCCGCACTGCCGCTTCTATTCCCCGGTTTGGCTCTCAGAGACAATCCAGCGTATGATGGATGAATACGAGCACGACCATGAGCCGCTGCCCTTTTTCCCGAAGGCGGTACTGGTGATCGAGGAAGCCTGCTCCATCGGCGGGCGGCATATCTTCGATCAGGATAACAAAGGATGGAAGGCAGTCAGTAACGCCATCAAGGGCAGACTCATCCCTGACGACGATCAGTTCAGTCTGAGCATTGCTTTGCGCTCTGTTTTCTCCGATGAAAACCGCTGCCGTATCTATGTCGGCCTGGAGGAAGAGACCCCGGAGATCATCAAATTCTGCCAGAGGAGGCAACAGATTTGAGCCGAAAAAAGAGATATTTCCGGCAACGCATTGAGCAAGAGAATCTGCTGCCTCCTAAACCGTTGAAACGCCTGCACTTTTCAACAGCAAAGGCACCCCAATATCATCACAAAATCTGCCCTCTGTGGAGAGGCAACAGGTTTTCTACGGAGGAGCGCCGAAATGGTCCTTGTGCCGGAACGGCGCAAGGGACGTTTCGGCGCTCTGCAGGAAGGAGGGTTCAGGACGCTCTTGAGTGAGAGGGACGCAGATCTTCTCCGCATGGCCTACTGGTGTCAGTACCTCAGTCCCGACAACGCGCACGGTCTTTCGTCCGAGGAAGAGATTGCCGAGCTTGTTCGGCTGGGCTTTCTCAGAATCCACCGCAGCAGCGAGGCGTATGTCCTTACGAAAAACGGGGTGCAGTTGGTGGCGTATATGCTTGACGGGAAGATCCCGGAAATAAGCCAGACCTATCATGCAGCTGCGATCGAGCGGAGACTGCGCCGGTCAAGGCTGGCCATGACCGCCTACAGGGCAGGGCTGAATCTCTTTATAAGCTCCGCCTCAGAGCTGCGCGACGATGGCACCCTGTTCTTTACGGCCTATGGTCGATCGAGGGGACATAACCCATGGGGCAGCACCCGTATTGCGGCAGTTGCTCATCTGGGCGGCACCGTCTATGCGGTACATTACCTTTACCCGGAGATCGGCCCTGTGACGCTGACGGATGAGCTTGCGGCGTTTCATAACAACACGCAGCATCTTGACGCTGCACGTCGCGGCTATCTCTTCGCCGGGGAAAGCTACAGAGCTGTTCTGGCCGAGCTGGAGCGAAAACACAGCTCAGGAAAGCAGACAAAGAAGGTGCCGTACAGGGAAGCCTACCGCACACTGCGCGAGCCCATCCATCTGCTCTCCTGTGATGAGGTCGGCGCCATGCAGTTGAAGATCATGTCCATCCCGCACTACCGCCTGAAGCTCACGAAGGCGGCGCTTGCAGGGCATTACCGGTCTCCGCCCGAGGACATACCAGAATGGGACGCTCTGTACGATGGAAGTCCGCTGATCACTGCGGCGGACATGAATCTCCGCCGTGTGGAGGCCGGTATCCAAAAGGCGCGGGAGTTTGGCTGCGCACATATTGCACTGCTCTCCCTGCAGGAACAGGGGAAGCTGCTGCGCACCCTCTACGGAGAAGATCCTTTTGTGAGCATCTATACCCTGGCCGAGTCGGCGCTCCGTCATTTCGCGGGCGGACCGATGGAACTGCATCGGCCGAAGCCGACACAATACCTGACTGAGAAAGGAGGCGTCATAGATACCCCGCTTATCCAAAGTTATAGAAAAGCTGGAAGATAAGACGGAGGCCCGATTCGGAAGCTGGCTGGAGCGGCACCGGGCAAAGCTGCCGCGCTACATCATCACGGGGATCATCGGCCTGTATGTGTACGGGATGTTTGTAAACTCGCTGCGGCTGGGGGTCGCCAAAACCTTCAACAGTACCGGGGAGGAAATCGGAAGCATCTGGGTGCTAAACCCATTCAAAAATTTTTTCGCGATCTTCACTCCCTTTGGACTGGGAACGACCTTCGTAACCGTGCTCCTCATATGCCTCATTACAAAGAAAGGGTATATCTGGTTCTCCGGTTACAAGTACACGCACGATCCCCGCGGCTTTGACATTCTCCCGGATGGGACGCACGGCAGCTCCGGTTTCCTCAAGGAGTCGGAGCTTGCTGCATTTCTGGAAACAGGCTCGGTGCAGACGGTAAAAGGGATGCTGCTTGGAAAATTCAAGCGGCATCCTGATGATTCGGACAAGTACGCGATGTATGTCGCCCACCGTATGAAGCCCGGCGACAACAACAATCTGCTCTGTATTGGCGCACCCGGCAGCGGCAAATCCCGCGGCTTCATTATCCCGTTTCTTCTCGGCGTCGCCGCGAGAAAGGAGTCCGTCTTTATCAGCGATCCGAAGGGCGAGCTCTTTGAAAAGCTTTCGCCGTATTTTGCCGAGAACGGCTACTACGTCAAGGCAGTGAACTTCCTGGACATGGAGCACTCGGACGGCTGGAACTGCCTGTACAATCTGGAGAATGAAACCCAGCTTGTGCAGACTGTGGCCAACACCATCATCCTGAACACCTCCGGGCCGCGGGAAGCGAACGACTTTTGGAGCCGCGCGGAGCTGAACCTTCTGATGGCGATGCTCCATTATGTCTGCAATCTGCGGGATGAGAACCAGGAGCTTTTGCCCATCGAAGAACGCGGCCTTGGCACCATTTACAAGATCCTCTCGACGGAAACGGTGGATGAGATCAATGCGCGCTTTATGAAGCTGCCAAAGGATCACCCGGCCAAAGGGCCGCACGGCCTTTTCATGAAGGCAAAGGACAATCTCTGGGGCAGCATCATCACCGGCCTCGGCAACCGTCTTGCCGTATTCCAGAACCAGCTTGTGGACAAGGTCACCCGCAATCATGACGTGGACCTGCTGCTCCCCGGGCAAAAGCCCTGCGCCTACTTTGTGATCATCTCCGCGCAGGACAGCTCCTACCGTTTCCTGAGCTCTCTGTTTTTCTCGCTGGCAGTCCCCATGCTCTCAGACTATGCCCGGCTCCAATGCCCCGGCGGGCGGCTGCCCGTGCTGGTCAACTTCTGTCTGGATGAATACCTGAACATCGGGCACATGGAGATCTCCGATGCGCTCAACAGCATTCGTGGCTTCAACATGGCCTGTCAGGTGGTGGTGCAGAGCCTCAGTCAATGGCAGGAAAAGTATCCGGGCAAGGAGTGGGAAAACCAGCTTGCCACCTTCAACCAGACGCTGTATTTGGGCTGCAACGATCTGACCTCCGCCAAATATATCTCAGAGAAATGCGGCAAGGTCACGATCTCCGTCACAAATAATCAGATGCCGCTTATGCCGTTATTCTCTCCGGTATACACCAGCACACGGCCCTATTCCCAGACCCGCAGCAATACCCAGCGGGATCTGATGCAGCCGGATGAAATTCTGCGCCTGGAATATGACAAGTGTATCGCGCTCTTTCAGGGGCACAAGCCGGCGCTGCTGTACAAGCTCACGCCGGAGGAGATCCCCGGATACAACGGGCTTCGGCCATGTAGGGTGATCGACTACACCCCGGAATGGAAGCGGCGAGAGCTGGAAACGCCGCAGGCAAAGGAAGCTCCCGTGGCAAAACAGCCGGAAGCAGAAGAAAAAGAACCTGATCCTAAAATGGAGGAGGGCGACGTCCGTATGTGTGAACTTACGCCGAACGAAATCGTAAACAGCACGGATTCGTTCGGACGCTGAAAGAATGGAGGACACTATTTGGTAAAACACAAAACCTTATGGCGCAGGAGCCTTTCACTGCTCTTCTGCGCCATTCTCATCTTCGGCCTGATGCCCATAACAGCGTCGGCCGATACCGCGCTCATCAGCTCCGCGCCTATGACCTCGTATTTTGAGACCTATACCAGCACCGGTGCCTGGACGGATCTCCAGACCCCCGCCCACTGGATCACCGCCACCGGCGAGGTCGCCTACTGCTTGCAGACCTCCAAGGATAACCCCTACAACGCGGGCTACTACACCATCGACGGTGAAGAGGTTTACAGTGCCCGCGTGCTGACCGGTCTGCAGGCCATTCTGGATCATGGCTATCCTGCCATGACCTTTGACTTCACCGACGAAGAAGCGCGCTACGCGACCGCAAACGCGATCCGATTCTGGCTGGCCGAAAATGGCGCGGACGGTGTGCCGCAGTACCTCAACCTGAACGTCAACGGTGATTGGATTCGTGGGAAATCCGGGTATGAGACACTGTTCCGGTATTCCCTGTACCTGCTTTACATGGCACGAACGCAAGATACAAATCCGGTCGAGGGCGGCACGCTGGTATTTGATCCTAACGAAATAACGCTGACTCAGGATGCCAGCGGACAGTATTTCACCGGTCAGGTCAATCTTACGAAGAACATCTCCGGGGATTACAGCCTTATGGATAATGCGCCGGAGGGGACTCTCACCATCACCGGCCATACCGGGACGCAGAGTGAAACCCTTACTTTGAAGGTACCCGCGTCCTACGCAAATCAGAGCTGCACTCTCTGTGCCTACGGCATGGATGAGGCACCTGCGGCAGCACTGTTTTTCTGGGCGCCTGCCAGTGCCAACAACCAGAGGATCGTGACCTATGTGTTGGACTCTACCAAGAGTATCTTTGTTCGGGGATTTTTGACGATCAATGTGCCGGGGCTGGAAGAGCGAAAGGGAAGTATCCGTATCACCAAGACCGGAGAAAACGGTGAAGTGCTGCCGGGCGTCACATTCAATCTTTATGACAACAACCTCAATTTGGTCGAAAGTGGTTCAACGGACGGCAGCGGGCAGATCACCTTCGCAAACCTTCCGCTTGGAGAGTATTTCTACCAGGAGACAGATACCTTGACCGGCTATGTGCTGGATTCCACCATGTACCCCGTCACAGTATCCTCCGCTGATCAGACTGTGGAGCTGAGCGTCACCAATACCCGTGAGTCTGGCAGCATCGTCATCATGAAAACGGATGCCGAAACCGGCGCGGCATTGCCCGGCGTACACTTCACTCTTTCGGATGCGCAGGGCAATCTCGTAGATGAGGGCGACACCGGTGCAGACGGCAGCCTGAGCTTTGGGCCTCTGCCACTTGGAACCTACAGTCTGGTCGAGACAGCCGCTCCCGACAGCTATGTTCCGGACAACACCCCGATCTCTGTCACTCTGGACACTAACGGGCAAACCGTCACAAAGAACATCACGAACAGCAAGGCTCTCGGCTCTGTGGCTATTATGAAGACAGATGCGGAAACCGGAGCTGCTTTGAGCGGTGTTCACTTTGCACTGTTGGATTCCTCCTCGCTGGCGATTGCCGAAGGAGATACTGGGAGCGATGGTACGCTGCTGTTTTCGGGGATTCCTCTTGGAAGCTACACCCTACGCGAGACCGCAACGGTGAACGGCTATGTGCTGGATTCGACGCCGATCCCGGTGGAGATCACTACCGCAAGGCAAACGGTCACAATCAATGCAACGAACACCCCCGCGAAAGGCGGCATTACCATCACCAAGACCGATGCGGAAACCGGGGCTGTCCTGTCAGGGGTCCACTTCATCCTCTACGATGGAAACAACACCCCTGTTGAAGAAGGCGACACGGACGGTGAAGGCAAGCTTTCGTTCTCCAATCTCCCGCTTGGATCTTACAGCATCGTTGAGACATTTACCCCGACAGGGTATGTCCTTGATGGTACACCGAGATCCGTCACCATCACAGAGAACGGGCAAATCGTGGAGATCGGCATCACAAACGGCGCTGCCAGTGCGAGTATTGTCGTGGTGAAAACAGATGCCGAAACCGGTTTGCCCCTGTCGGGAATTCACTTTATTCTTGCGGATTCCTCCGGCGCGACGGTCAGAGGCGGGACAACGGATGAAAACGGCATACTTACCTTTTCCGGCCTGCCGCTGGGAGTGTATACGCTCACAGAAACCGCAACACAAAATGGCTATATCCTGGACGGTACACCGATCAGCATCACGCTGAATGAAAACGGTCAAACCGTCACACAGAACATTTCCAATACTCCCGCCCGCGGGTCAGTGTCCATCCTCAAAACGGATTCCGAAACCGGGGCAGCCTTGTCCGGCGTCCATTTTGAGCTGAGGGATGAGGCCGGAGCGCTCTGCGCCGAGGGTGACACTGGAGCCGACGGTACATTGATCTTGCCGAACATTCCGCTCGGAAGCTATGTGCTGCAGGAAACCACCACACCGGAGGGCTATGTTCCGGATCACACCCAACGTACTGTCTTGATCACAGAGAGCGGACAGACAGTACAGATTACAGTCGAGAACACTCCGATCCGAGGATCGCTGGAGATCATCAAGAAGGACATATACGATGAAATTCCTCTCATGGGCGCAGGCTTCCGTCTCTATGACAGCGCCGGAACGCAGATCGCCGAGGGTTATACCAACGCCGAGGGTAAGCTAAGCTTTTCCGGCCTGGCACAGGGCAATTACACCTTCCGTGAGTTTAAAGCTCCGAAGGGCTACATTCTGGATGACAGCGTTCATACCTTCACCATCTCCGACGTCGGTGCGCCGATCACCAAGACCGTCACGAATATGCGCAGGCCCGGAACACTCATCGTGAAAAAGCAGAACGCAAATGGCAGCCCTCTTGAAGGAGCTGCTTTTTTGCTGGAGTATTCCACGGATGAGGGCTCGACCTGGAAGCCAATCTTCTACCGAGCGGGTAATGAAGTCGCACGGGGTGCCTGCACAACGCTCGGACTTGACGGCGGGCAGCTCACCACCGGCGCGGACGGCACTGCGACCTTCACTGGCCTGCGGGCGGATGGGATCGTTCTCTATCGCTTGACCGAGACCAAAGCGCCTCCCGGTATGACCCTGCTTGCTGACTCCGTTCTGGTCGGAACTCTCCCGGTTGAGTCAGACAACATCAATGCCGAAGACTCCGAGGTCTTCGACAGTAAAGCTTTCCACTACACGCTGGAGATTACAGCGACCAATGCCTGGCAGTATCGGCTGCCTGAAACAGGCGGCGACGACGGGTTGAAAATCTTACCCTTTGCCATGATGTCTCTGACAGTACCTATCATCTTTACATTCAAATCTGAAAAGAAAAGGAGAATAACTGAATGAAAAAACTGCTTTCCCTTATCCTCGCCGTGATGCTGCTGTGCAGCCTCACGCTTCCCGTTTTTGCGGATTCGACGATTGACCTCACCCAGACCGGTTCCGTGAACCTCTGGAAATATGACCTGAGCTCCGCCCAGGCGGACGGCGTATGGGACAGCTCCTATGTCTCCACCGGTGTCCGCGATCAGAGCGGCGTTGAAGCGATTCTCGGCGCAAGCGGCAGTTCAAACGGGTACGCGATTGAAGGGGTTGTGTACACCTATCTCAAGGTGGCCGACCTCAAGAGCGTAACCGTAACGGACAACAATGTGGAACGCTCCGAGCTGATGTACGGCATCGCCAATAACGCGGCCAACACCGCCTTTCTGACTGCCATCGGTGTCAGCGTCAACGACCGTTATGCTGCCGCAGACGATACAACGGGCGGTGTAACGACGTACTACTACCGCTCCGATACCCTGATTGCCGGCCTCCAGAACGCACTGATCGGCAATGCCACCACGGTAAAGAACGCGCTGGAAACCTATGTTGGCAACAACGGCGGCACGGCAATGCCCGCCACGGACGCCAACGGCCACAGTGCTGCCAGTGATCTGCCCCTGGGACTGTACCTCTTTGTTGAGACCAGTGTCCCTGAGGTGGTCACCAGCACCACCTCACCCTTCCTGATCAGCATCCCGATGACCTCTACCACCGCCAGCGGCAGCTCGTGGATCTATGACATTACCGTGTATCCGAAAAACCTGACCGGTCTGCCCACGCTGGATAAGACCGTGAGGGAAGCAAAGACCTCCTCCGGCAAGAATAACGGCAGCGCCGCCATCACGGACGGGTATGCGGAATCCGCCACCGCTTCTGCGGGCGACACGGTTGAGTACCAGATCATCAGCACCCTGCCCAGCATCACGTCTGCCGCCTCTTATCTCTCGCAGTACACCTTCGTGGATACCCTGAGCCCCGGCATCACCTACAAGAAGAATGATGTTGTGCTAGAGTTCTACAGTGAAGCGGCCTGCACCAACAAGAACGCTACCTGGACCGCAGACAGCGAAAAGTTCACAGTAGGCTATACCACGGGCACGAACGGCGAGAGCATCATGACCATCAGCATGACTGCGGCAGGCCTCAACGAGATCAACACCAGCAGTGCTGTCTATACCGGAGCCTCCGCGGTCAACAGCGGATACAGCGACTGCACCCTGCGCATCACCTATGGGGCCACGCTGGACACGGATAACTCCCTCATCCTCGGCGATACCGGCAACCCCAATGAAGTCACCCTGACCTGGAAGCGCAGCAACACCAGCTTCTATGACACTCTGACCGACGATGCAGCAGTCTACAGCTTTGGTCTGGACGTGACCAAGAACTTCTCCGATGGACGCGGAGACGCTACCAAGGTTGAGTTCCTGATCCAGAACAGCACGGACAGCTACTATCTCACCGGTTCCTTCAATACCACGGAGAATATGTGGTATGTGACCGGCAAGACGGCAGAGGCAAACAGCGCGACCCACTTTATCCCGACTGCGGCGGGCAAGCTGACGGTCAAGGGGCTGGAGGATGACGCCTACACGCTGACCGAGGTCAAGACGGACAGCGCCTATACGCTGCTCAAGGCTCCTGTGCAGGTGGTCATCTCGAAGAGCGGCGCGACCGTTTCCGCGACTGTGGACGGGAAAGCCGTCAATATGAGCGCTATCGGAGCCTCCGGCCATGCGCTGGCACCCTTTACGATCATCAACACCCGCGGCTTCGATCTGCCCCAGACCGGCGGCACCGGCAACTGGCTGTTCCCGATAGTTGGTCTCACCATGCTGGCTGCCTGCATTGTCGGCATCATTATCCTCGCAAAGAAGAAACCCACTGAGAATTAATAGAAAGCTTACAGGGAGGCCGGAATCTGGCCTCCCTGTACCATAGGAGAACAATGAGTAGAAGAATAAAGATTTTTCTCTGTATCCTTTTCCTGCTTCTCGCGCTGGTTGTCACACTGTATCCACTCATCAGCAACATCGTGGGTGAGAAATACCGCAGCATGGTAGAGAGCCGTTACGATAAGGCCGTGGAAAAGCTGAACACCATGGAACTGATCGCGGAGAAGGAAGAGGCTGTCTTGTACAACAGAACCCTGCAGGGCGGAACTGAAAATGCATTTTCCCGTGAAGCACTGGCGGAAGCTGAGGAAAGCTACGGGCGTCTTCTGAATGTGCGCGGCGACGGGATCATGGGCTACATCCAGATCCCGAAGATCGGTGTGGAGCTGCCCATTTACCACGGCACTGCCGAGGAGACGTTGGATAAGGGCGTCGGGCACCTGCTCGGTACATCCCTGCCGGTTGGCGGCGTCGGAACGCACAGTGTCCTTACCGGTCACTCCGGCCTTGCGGGTACACGCATGTTTTCAGATCTCGATCAGCTCAAGGTGGGGGATGTGTTCTACGTCCGTGTATTGGATGAAACCCATGCTTATATGATCCTGGACATCAATACCGTGCTGCCGGAGGACACCAGCAAGCTGGAGATCGACCCACAGCGCGAGAGCGTGACGCTGGTAACCTGTACGCCGTTTGGGGTGAATACCCATCGCCTGCTGGTACGCGGTGAACGGATCGAGGTCGGCATGGTGGAGCGAATGATCGAGGGTGCAGAGGTACAGGAGGAACCCGTGAAATCTACATGGACGCAGGAGTATCTGAAAGGGATCGCGCTCGGCTGCCTCGGCATCCTAGGGCTGACGCTGCTGATTCTCGGAACAAGGTTCCTGCTCGGAAACATCCATCCAATTGAACGGAGGCGAGGCCGCCATGAGAGGGCGTAAATTCTACTGGGAGCTCTTCTGGATGGTCGTACTCATTACCGCGGCCCTTGCCTCTGCCGCGCTTGCCATCAATCCGCTTGTATACAGGGCGGAAAAGACGCGGGAGATCAGGCAGGGTGTAAAGCAGTTTACGCAGAAGGTGGAGGAAGTGCAGGAAATCTCAGACCAGACACAGGAATCCATGCCCTATGAAGAACTCTATCGTTCCATTCAGACCTACAATGAGTGGCTGGTGAAGATCAATCAGGGGAATCTGACCAACAGTGTCTCCATGGCAATCATCCCGTTTACCATGACGGACTATGGGCTGCCGGATGAGATGTTCGGCGTACTGCGCATCCCCGCAATGGATCTGGAAATGCCAATTTATCTCGGTGCCAACGACGAGAACATGGCGGCAGGCGCGGCAGTGCTGACGCAGACCAGCATCCCCATCGGCGGCGAGAATACCAACGCTGTCATAGCCGGTCACCGGGGCTGGAATGGGTATCCGTACTTTCTGGACATAGAAAACCTGCATGTTGGGGATTTGGTCTACATCAAAAACATTTGGGAGGAGCTGGCCTACAAGGTGACGGCGATCCGCATTGTATACCCGGATGACATTGACGCGATCCTGATCCAACCGGGCAGGGACATGGTCACGCTTTTGACCTGCCATCCGCCCAACACCGGCGGTCGGTATCGCTATCTCGTGTACTGCGAGAGAGCAGAAGAATAGGGCAGTCACAAAGACCACCCTATTCTTCCAAAATATCTTCGGCTATATTTTTCCCGCGTGTAAAGACGGCGTGGATCATCACGGTGGCACTTTGCTCTTCAACAGAGTACAGTATAATATCGTTTCTTAGAATGAATTCCCGCACGCCCTTCTCTGCCCATGTGCCAGCAGAGCATGGCTGGTATTTATACGGAAGAAAAGAAAGCTCTTTTTGAATCTGTGTCCGCAGCCGCATATACCATTTGTATGCAAGTCTGCTGTCATGATACGCCTTTTCTATGTATTCCGCTTTGGAGAAGATATCTTCCTCTGCGGCTTCCGTATAGATGATCTTATAATGTTTCAGTTCATCCACGGGCAAATCTCTCCCTCATTTTTGCGTCAAGCTGATCCTGAGAGAGTACTCTGCCTGCCGATACATCCGCCATGCTCCTGCGCAGACGCGCGTCAATTTCATCCTGCGTGAGTTCATCCCAGGATTTCAGTGAAGGGGTAAAAGGCATACCGCCTTCGCGGATACTCTGCTGGGCGAAGATGCGCACAGCCTCCGCGAAGCTGGTGCCGAGACTTTTATAGAGCGCCTCAACCTCTGCTTTCAGCGCGGAGTCCATTCTCACCTGAAGTGTAGATTCCATTGCCATAGTATCGCCTCCTTGTAATGCGATTGTACTACAATTCGTGCGCTATGTCAATGGCATCTACTTGTACAATTCGTATTCCATATTATTCCCGAAAGGACGTAAATCATCATGAAGGCTGCAAAAATGGAGAAAAGACCGAGCTTCTCCTTGATGAAACAGACAGATGTTCAAAGTGTTTACCACATGCAGATGCCGCGCTGGCTCTTCTCTGATCCGCGTTACTGTGAAATGGGCCTTGACGCAAAGGTGGCCTATACCTTTCTTCTCAATCGCTTTCAGCTCAGCCGCTTAAACGGATGGATCAATGAGTTCGGCGAGGTCTTTGTCGTCTTCCCCCGCAAGGAAATGGCAAAGGAACTGCGCGTGGGAGAGAAGCGCGTGACAGCAGCATTCAAGGAGCTTGCGGATCACGGCCTGATCTGGGAGAAGCGCTGCGGACTATGCGCCGCCAATCAGATCTATCTTGCGCTGGTGCAGCCGATGGATGATCCGGATTACGAGTGCGCTCCCTTCATGGACAGGGGAAACAGCGGCGGTTCAGGAGCAGCAGATTCGGCGCTTCCGGAACCGTCAAATCCGCGGTTCAGGAACAGTCGGAGTAACGATCCCGGAGCAGTCATACCAACGCTTCCGGAACAGCCGGCCGCGCCGCCCAGTAAGAAAGAATTAAATCATACATACCGGAGTCAGAAAGAAGTCAGTCAGTCTATCTCGCATGCGAGGGATGACAGACTGACAGACGCTGACGAAAACGAGCTCACGGAAATTCTGAATTCCTGTGAGCTCGATCTATTCCCGGACGATACAGCCAGAGTGTTTGAGGATGCGATAGAGCGGCTTTTCTACTCGGAGAGCATTCGTGTCGGCAAGGCGATCCTGCCGCAAAACCGCGTCCGCTCCCGGCTGCATCGTCTGAACGAAATGATTTTGCGGGACGTGGAGCAAAAGATGGCGGAGAATACCGAGCGGTCGATCCGAAACACGACGGCCTATATCATGTCGCTGATCTTCAATTCCATCGCGGAGAGTGAAAGCGACCTGCTGGTCGATCCCTATCTGAACACCCTCCGCGCCTCGCTGTAAGGAGGAAGCAAAATGCTTTTGACGATGAAACAGAGATATGTCGTGGACGTGCTGAACAGGCTCGGCTGTCTGCGCAGAGATCAGCTTTACATCCTGACGCGGGATCACTTCAAGACTGAGGACTTTACGCTTTCAGAGTATCAGATGGATGAGATCCTGCGGCAGCTCCCGTTTCTGGTCAATGAGATCCGGGTGGAAAACGGTGTTGTCCGTCTCAGCGACCATAAACCCGAACCGCTCCGGCTGGAGGCAATCGACGTGATGCTGGAACTCTCCAACGGCTATCCGATCCGGTTTTCAGCCGTTCGTGATGAAGATATCCTGCTGCGCTTCGCTCTCGGAAGCGATCCGCCCCGGCAATATACCGTGGTGGCCTATTCCGATGCTGCGGCAGCGGTGGAAAACGGAAGGAACATCGTCTGGATATCTATCAAGCGCCTGAAGCCGGAGAATCTGTCTCTGGCAAAGCAGCAGTTTTACGCACAACGCCAGAAGGACGGGTCACACCGTTTCTTTGGCGCAAATCAATAACAGATTGGAGGAATCTTATGCCAAGAAAAAAAGCAACACCTGAAGAGCCCGAAAAGACTACCCCGGAAGAAAACGAACTGGCCGCGCGGATGAGCAATCCGACCGGCGACGCGCTCCGTCAGTTTTTCTCGCTGGATTTCCGTGAGCTTGACCGCGATCTGACGGAGGAAGAACGCGATGAATGGAACGCTATCTATGCCTCCTATCGCGGCCGCAGCGCCCTGTCCGGTATCATCATCGGCGTGGATCACTTTGTCAATAACTATGGCAACGACAATGTGCAGGACATGTACTGCGCTACCGTGATTCCATACCGTGTGCGGATCATCATCTCGGCCACGGAGATGTGGATGGATGATTTCATCGTTCCCGACTTTGCTTTCCGTGGGATGGTAGGCGCAAAGATCGAATTTGTGATCACCCGTGTTGAGAGGGAGGCGGGCTTCGCCATTGCGTCCCGGCGCGAGGCCATGCGCAGCCGCAGATATTACTTCTCGCGCCATCAGGAGCTTTGGACAGAGGGCGCCAGAACCAAATGCCAGGTGCTCTCGGTGGGGCCACGCCGCTGCATCGTAGAGTGCCACGGGCACGATCTGAACATCACGCAGCGGGAGCTGAGCTATGCGGCCATCGCGGATCTGCGGACCTTCTATCATCCTGGTACGGAGTTGAGCTGTATCGTGAAAAGCTATGACGCGGAGAAAGGGAAGCTGACCGTCTCCGTCAAGGAAGCGAAGCCCAATCCCTACGACGGAGCCAGCACCCGCCACCCCACCGGCAGCAGACGCCAGGCGGTGATCTCCGGCAAATACGCGGGCGGCGTCTTCTGCAATCTTCCTGACGGGACTGTCTGCATGTGCAATTATTCTTACCAGTATGAGGACTCGGACTTCAAGATCGGCGATATCGTCATTCTGCGTGTACAGCGCTTCGACGATGAAAAGAAGCAGATGTACGGCAAGATTCTGTCCAAGTGGTAAAAAAATCATTTTAAGGGAGGAATACTATGAAAAAGAAACTGTTTTTGATCCTTTGCATTGCTTTATCTCTGTCGATGCTTACCGCTTGTGGACGTAAGCAGAAAACCCCGGATAAAATCCCTGTCGAGACATCCACTCAGGCGCCGACCGCAACGCCGACTCCGGCTCCCACGGCAACACCGTCGCCCACACCTGAACCAACAAAGGCGCCAGTGTCAACACCCACGCCTGTTCAAATCTCTCTGCCGAAAATCTCGAAGGAACCGGCAGATGAGACGGTGACAGCAAACGGCAGCTGCGCATTCACTGCACAGTGCGATAATGCCACTCTGGCAGAGTGGCACTTCATAAGCCCGGACGGCTCCCTGGACGTGGGTTACTCGGTCGTACAGAACCAGTTCCCGGCGCTGAAGATCACGGGAGGCAACACCAGAGAACTGAAGCTGGAGGGCGTGCCTGAGCTGTTCAACGGTGTCAAGGTCTACTGTAAATTCAGCAATGAGGCGGGCTCAGTCAATACCTCATCTGCGCAGATCAAAGTCAAATCTGCTGCACCGACTGTACTGCACCACGGCTTTGTCGGCAACTGGGTAGATGAACTCTCCGGGCTTTGTCAGATCAATATCTTCCACCAGACCGAGGGCAGTGTAAATGTGAATGTTTTTTGGGCAAACTCAGAATTTGTTCGCTCACGCTGGCAGATGACGGCGTATGTGTACAAGGAAGGTGTCATGCTTTATGACAGAAGCCATTTCTGGGTTGAAATCTGCACGGATGGCGTGAGCTATACCACTTCAGCTGAAAGCTTTGACGGGACTGGCAGCCTATATTTGCAAGACGGAAAGCTCCACTGGTATAACGATCAGACTGGACAGCTCACTGTGCTTGTCCCGGCGTAATGCCAGAAGCAAATTATTTACTTCTTTTTGGCTCAAAGAAGTATTATGAAATCTTTATAATCTTTTCACACAAAGAGATTTAACGAAATACAATTACATATAGTAAGATTGTGGCCGGAGTTGTATTGCTCCGGCCATTTTTCTCGTGTTAAAGCCCAGCGATGATGAGGCTATACTCTTTGCTCCAGAAGAAGATCGGCCCTCATGTTCTACCGTTACCTCGTCCACCCAACATGCTGCATATCCGACATAACATTCTCGCTCGGGCATGACCAGAACGCCGATATGGGCGCCGCGCCGACGTACGAGCAGACAAAGCCATATATCTTTCTGCGAACAAAGAGGTGCAAAATCTTCGATAAACTGCCGATCCACCAGCATATCCGTAATGAAATTCTCATAATCAATAGAGTCTAAGATGATTGTCTTTATAACTCTGTACGCTTTTGAACTCTTTGGAATGTCGGGCGCTATCAGCTCTTCAAATATACGCGGACGTTTTACAAAGTTTGCTTTTGCGATTTCCTTCATGTCAGCCTCCAAATAAAAAAGAAAAAACTAACAGAAGTTCTTGACAAGCGAGCAAAGACGTGCTAATTTATAGATTGTAAATAAATATTATTTTAAATGATAAAAATATTTTTATTTGCTCACTGATCAAACAATTCTGCATTTCTTAATTATACCATAATCTCCTGCTTTTGGCAGTTTTATGAATCAATAAGCAAATATTCAAAAACAATTGTTTTAACGATCTTGATGTGATATAATAATAAAACTCTTAGTGAAGTTTATGGTTCACATGTGTCTGATCGGAGGAAACAATGAGACTTACCAAAAGCGAAATGGAGATTATGAACGTGCTTTGGAGAGCGGGACGTCCCCTCACGCGCGGCGATATTCTGGAACTGTCCACGGACAAGACATGGCAGGACAATTCTATCCATATTCTGCTCAACGGGATGTTGAAGAAGAACGCGATCAAGCCCGTCGGCTTTTCCAGAAGCGGCAAGGTATGGGCGCGCGAGTACGAGCCCAATGTCACGGTCGCGGAGTATTACGCCGAAAATCTCTTCGCGCAAACCAGCGGGAAGGAATATCCCCTGCTCTTCTCCGCCATGATCAACAGCGACGAGGTGACGCCCGAGCTGTTAGACGAACTGGATAAGCTGCTCCAGAAGCGCCGGCAGGAGTTGGAGTGATTGGTCGATGGGGATCACGGTATATTCGCTGGCTATCTCCATTGTTTTTTACAACCTTGCGTTGATCGCGGTTTTCATTCTGCGCCGTAGTCCAGGCTTCCGGGCGAAGCATGCGGTATCGCTGCTGGCGTTTATTACTGTGCTGGGCGTTGTGCGGCTTGTTTTGCCGATAGATTTTGACGTGGCCTATGTTGTGCGCTCCTATAAGATTATCCCTGCAATCGAGGATTTTCTGAAACGCCCGCTGGCCGCGTTCTTTACATACGGGCATCTCCTGTTGGCGCTCTGGGCTGTCGGCAGTCTTGTTATGGTCATAAAGGATGTCCGTTTACAGCGGCGCTTTGATCGCTATCTACAAAGCATAGACTTTGTGGACAGGCCGGAGCTGCTCGAGATCGTTGCAGAATACGGCAATGATTTTGCCGTTCTGATATCGCCCCAGCTTCATATGCCCTTCACCAGTGGTATTCTGCATCCTGTTATCTATCTGCCGGATGTGGAATTGAGCGATGCAGAATGGAGGATGGTGTTTTGCCATGAGATAACTCACATTCGTTCGCGGGACAACCTAAAGAAGTTGTTCTTCCTCGCGGTCGAAGCGCTGTTCTGGTGGAATCCGTTGGCACACTTTTCCGCAGCAGAAACCAATGCCCTGATTGAACTACGCTGTGATGCTAAGGTCATGGGAAAACTTAACGATCGGGGGCAGATACACTACATTGAGACGCTAAAAGCCCTTATGGAACACACTTCCCAAGATTCACGACCCGCTGTCGCTGCCTCACTGATAGGAACGCAGGATGAGATGCGAGTAAGATTTGAAGCGCTCTCACTAATCAATGTGAAAAGTCATCATTTTTGCTGGATCTATCTGGTTAGTCTGCTCCTTGTTGTGTCTTATTTCGTGATTTTGCAGCCTGCCCGCCTTCCGGATAGCCTTGATTATACTTCTTCACAAGAGGCGCAAACACACATGACGCTGTATTTTAGTACAGAAGATATGCAAGATAGCGAATCTTATATACTGTATACTGGTGAAAAATACTATTGGTTTGAAAACGGCATGATGATAGGCCAGATTACTCAAGACATATTGCACATATCCCCATTTAATACATTAAGGATTATTCAAGGAGAACCATAAAATGAAACGTTTACTATGCACATTTTTGGCAATAGTTCTATGCCTTACAATTTCCACTCCTGTTTTCGCGGATTGTAGTTCTTCAGATGCAGATGTTTATGAAGAGTCTTTCGTTGCTGAGGAACAGTCCCGAGCTGAAGAAACAATGTGGTGTTTTCGCTGTTATGACGGTTTGCTCCAGCGCCGCCTTTGGTCGATTACTTATGGCTACTGGCTCACTGAATGGGAGACGATTGGGACTTGCTGATCTCCAGAATGACTTGAAAATGATCATGAGGAAGATACAATCTGTGTCTTCCTCATTTTAATCTCTACAAAATGAAAAGAGAAATGATATGGTTAAGTTGGTTATACTTCTTTCAGCCGTTATTGCAGTAGCATCAATTTTGATTGTTTATATTGTATTAAAGAAAAAAGACAAAAACACATATTCGATACTCATGACTGCTTTTAGCATATTTGCTGCTCTTTTATTCGGTGTCTATCAAGCACTCCCTGAACCAACGCCTCCATCTCCTCCCCCCTCCCCGCCAGTTACCACGAGTCCGCCGCCCTCGGCTCCAATACCCACAGCTCTAACACCAGTTTCTGAACCTCAGTCTCTATATGGGCGAGCGTTGAAAAGAAGCGTCACTGAACACGTCTATTATGAAGACTGGGAAAAAGCAAACATAATTACGGAGACCTATTATGACCGCAAGTATGCTGACGGTACGCATAAAGAGTGGTATACGTCGGCAAAATACGACGACAGGAACACAGGCTATACCATTGGACTATACTTTGCGGATGGACTGCTCTTTTTTGCTTCCGCATACCACGTGGGCGAAGCTGACGCAGTTACGTTCTACTTTTGGGGCGATAAAATGCTTGCCTGTCATAACCTGATCGGTGGAGAAGACAGTCTTAGCTATGCAGGAAGCGATACCTATAACTATATGCTTTCGGCTTTTGGCAACATCTACGAGAAGGCGCAGCTATATGCGCAAGATGCGAAATAAGGACTTGTATTTTATGTTCTATTCAGTTTTTCTATTCTAATACGACGAAACCAACTCATGTTTTCCCACTGAGCCGGTTTTTTATTTCCCTTTACTTGAAATCACCGCAGCCTTTGAAAAGCCCTGCCAGTCCAGCGCCTGACCGCATTGGTCACAATAGGACTGGTATTCGCGATCCATGAAAGGTCAATCTGGACTTGTCAAGAAAAGTGCAGTCGGGAAACACCCAAAGTCTGGAACTGGATGAAATTTGAAACGGAACGGAGCGTAGCGGAGTGGAGTTTCAAATTT
>ONVI01000003.1 GCA_900321275.1 uncultured Eubacteriales bacterium
TGACTCCGGTCGGGCTACGCCCTCCCTCCATCAACAGCTAACGCGCTCATCTTTCAAACTCAATCTCTTGGTCTCACATCATTGACAAACGTACAAAAATAAAACGCGTCATCCTTGGCGCAGCGAAGAATCTTTCCCTTGAGACCTGGGGAAAAAGAGACTCTTCGCTGCGCCCAGAATGACACGACAGCAGTCGTTTTGAGACAGACAGCAGTTCCTCACAGCAGCGCGGCGGCGAGGAGCTTTTTTGTGTACTCTTCTCCGGGGTGGTTGTAGACCTCCTCCACCGGGCCCTGCTCGATGATGCGGCCCTTCTCCATGACCATGACGCGATCGCAGATGGAGTAGATCACGTTGAGATCATGGCTGATAAACAGATAGCTCAGATCCAGATCATGCCGCAGATCCCACAGCAGATCCAGAATCTGCGCCTGAATCGTCACGTCCAGGGCGGAGACCGGCTCGTCCGCGATGATAAAGCGCGGGCGGCGGATCAAGGCCGCGGCAATGGAGACGCGCTGCCGCTGACCGCCTGAAAGCTCGCCCGGACGGCGCTCGGCATAGCTGCGCGACAGCCCGACGCGCTCAAGCATGTCGAGCACCCGGCGCTTACGCTCGGCGGCGTCATACTTGCCGAAGACCCGCAGCGGCTCTTCCAGAATCCAGCCCACGGTTTTCGCGGGGTTGAGACTGCCGAAGGGGTCCTGAAAAACCATCTGCGGACGCTTTGTGAAATGCCGTATCTCGCCTGTGACCTGCGCTGCGTCCAGCATCCCGAGGATCGCCTTGGAGAGCGTGGACTTGCCGCAGCCGGATTCCCCGACCAGTCCGAGGATTTCGCCGCGCCGCACCTCGAAGCTCACGTCTGTGAGCGCCTGATAGGTCGTCTTTTTTCCGAAAAGCCCGAAGTCCTGATATACGACGGAGAGCTTTTCCACCTCAAGCACGTTTTTAAGCTGATCCATGGCGTTTCCTCGTAGGGATCGCGGCGATGAGCCGTTTGGTGTATTCGTCCTGCGGATTGCGGAAAATTGCCTCTGTCTGACCGCGCTCGACGATCTTGCCCTTGTACATGACGGCCACGTCCTCGCACAGCCTGCGCACGACCTTCATGTCATGGCTGATGAGCAGGATGGCGATGCCGTATTCCTCACTGAGACTGCGCAGCAGCTCCAGAATCTGTTTCTGCACGGTGACATCGAGGGCGGTGGTCGGCTCATCACAGACCAGCAGCTTCGGGCGGATGACCATGGCCGAGGCAATGATGACCCTCTGCCGCTGCCCGCCAGAGAGCTGATGAGGATATTTCCGATAGGTGCCCTCGGGATCGGGCAGGCTGACCTGCTCCATGACCTCAAGCGCCAGCTTTTTCCGTTCTTCCGGCGTCTTCTGCGTGTGGATTTTCAGGGCTTCCTCGATCTGTTCCCCGATGCGCATGAGGGGGTTGAGGCTTCGCATGGGCTCCTGGAACACGACGCCGATATCGCGCCCGTGAATGGAGCGCAGTTCCCTGCGTGAGCATCGCACCAGATCGCGCCCCTCAAAGAGCACCTGCCCGGTCATGTCCACATTGCTGCGCTCGATGAGCCCGGTCAGCGCCATGGCGGTCACTGTCTTGCCGGAGCCGGATTCGCCCACCAGACCGAGGCGTTCGCCCGGCGCGATGGACAGGTCGATGCCGCGCACGGCCTCCTTGCCGGTGGATTTGAAGGTGACATGGAGATCGCGTATCTCAAGCATGACCCTCACCTCCAAGCCCGTCGCTCAGAAGACCGAAGCCCAGCACCAGCAGAATGATCGCAAGTCCCGCGGATATCGCATACCAGGGCGCGCGGGAGAGATAGGCCTGCGCCTCGTTGAGCATGCGGCCGAGGCTGGGATCGGGCGGCTGCACGCCGAGACCCAGATAACTCATGGACGCCTCGGCCAGAACCGCGTTGTTAAAGCCGATGGCCACCGTGCTCAGAAGCACCGGCAGGATGTTCGGCATGATATGGACGAAGAGAATGCGCATATCCTTTACGCCCATGAGCTTCGCGTTTCGCACATAATCCAGGGCCTTCTGCTGCGCAACCTCCATGCGCACGATGCGCGCGAAGGTGGGAATGAACAAAACGCCCAGAGCGAGGATGACGTTGTATTTTCCCGTATGAAAGACAGCGATGAGCACCAGCGCCAGCAGGAGACTCGGAAACGCGGTGAGCGTATCGTTGAGGCGCATGAGCACTTCGTCAACCCAGCCGCCGTAGTATCCGGTGAGACCGCCGATGATAAGTCCCGCAAAAAGCCCGATGGAGACCGAGCAGAGGGCAATCAGAAAGGTTGCGCCCGTACCCTGCACAACCCGGGAGAAGATATCGCGCCCGAAGTTGTCGGTGCCCAGCAGATGCCCCATGCCCGGCTTCGCCATTTTTTCCGCCGCGTTCATGGCGTTGGGATCATAGGGGGTCCAGAACAGCCCGAGCAAAATCAGGAAGAGCATGAACAGCGTGATCCCGGCGCCGATGCGGAAGCTTTTGTCCTTTGTGTTGATCATGACAAACCCTCCTCAGCTCAGGCGCACGCGCGGGTCAACGGCCTGCGTCAGAATGTCGGCCAGATAGTTCATCACCACGACGACCGACGCGATCATTACCACGATGCACAGCGCCACCGGGTAATCGCGGTTGGAAATGCTGGCCACCAGCAGTCTGCCGAGACCCGGCACGACAAAGACCTGCTCGACAATGATGGAGCTTGCCACAATATCGGCCAGCGACATTGCAAGATAGGTCACGACCGGCAGCAGGGCATTTCGGAAAACATGGTTTTTAATGACCATCCACCGGGAATTGCCGCGGCTGTACGCCGTGAGCACATAGTCCCGCTTCATCTCGCTTAGGATGGAAGAGCGCAGGAGCTTGACCGTTTTGGCAATCTTCGGGATCGAGATGGCGAGGGCGGGAAAGAACAGATAGCGGAGACAGCCCCAGACGCTTTCACCGAGCGGGACAAAGCGCCCGGGGGTAAAGAGTTTCAGCACGAGGCCGAAGAGATAGGTCAGCAGAATGCCGAGAAAAAAGGGCGGTATCGCCATCATAATCTGGTTGACCCAGACGCCGATTTTCCCAAAGGGCTTGTTCTGATACCGCACCAGCGCCACCCCCAGCGGAACGCTGACGCCGATAACCAGCACCCAGCTCAGAAGCGACAACACGGACGTCACGGCAATTTTGCCCCGTAGCACCTCGTCCACGGGCATGGAATAGCTGTAGCTTGTCCCCATGTCGCCCCGCACGAAAGCTGTGAGCCAGTCGAAAAAGCGCACGAAGACATTGCGGTCAAGTCCCAGGGACTCCCGCAGGGCAGCCGCGCGCTCGGGGGTGTACTCGCTTCCCAGAAGCATGGTGGTCGGGTCGCCCGGAATCAGCTCAAAGGCGAGAAACGCGAACAGTGATACCAGCAGGAGCGTGAACAGCAGCACAAGCGTTTTTTTCAGGACAAATTGCATGGATTGCTCCGTTTCTGAATATGACAGAAAATTTAAGCGTGTCATCCTGAGCGCAGGCGAAGGATCTTTCCCGGAAGCGTTCGGCAATAAAAGATTCTTCGCTTCGCTCAGAATGACACAGTCTCTGTCACAGCCTGTCAATTGTTATTTCGTCCTGTACATGGTGGACAGATCCATAATGTACAGCGCGGGGTAGAAGCGGTAGCCGCCGACGTTTTTCTGGGTGGCGGCAAAGGAGGCGGGGTCCTGGAGATAGACGTTCGCAGCCTGCTCGGCGAGAATGGTCTCGCACTGCTTGAAGAGCGCCGTCTGTTCCTCGGCGTCTACGGTGGAGAGAGCCTTGCGGTAGGTCTCGTCGTATTCTTCGCTTGCAAAATTGACAAAGTTCTTGCTGCTGTCGCTCTGGAAACGGGCGAGGCATCCAGAGGCTGCGAGGCTGTGGGTGTCCATGCCGACCACAGTGGCCTCAAACTTTCGGCCCTTGTACACCTCATCCAGCCAGGCGGCCCACTCAACCAGATTGATCGTGGCGTCGATCCCCGCGGCGCGGAGCTGCTCCACAATGACCTGAGCCGTGTCCACATGCATGGGATAACTGGAGGGCACAGTGATCGCGAATTTGAGATTCTCGTAACCCGCTTCCTTCAGCAGCGCCTTGGCCTTTTCAACGTCGGGTTTGTAGAGCTCCAGCAGCTCCGGCACGTTGTACCTGCCCATGGAGGGGATCATGCTGCTGCCCAGCGGCGTGCCGTGACCGTCGGAGGCCAGGCCGATAACGGCCTGCCGGTCGATGGCATAGCAGAGCGCCTGCCGCACGCGGACGTCGCGGAAGGGTTCAAAATCATTGTTGAGGTAGAGCGCCTGGATGATGTTGCTGCCGCCCTCCAGAATGTTGAGATCTCCCAGATCGGTGATCTGACTGCCGGAGAGGTGGTTGGTCATGTCGATCGCGCCGGAGCGCAGGCTCATGACCAGGGTCTGCGCGTCGGGAATGACCTTGAGCGTAACCTTGTCGAGGATCGCGCCCTCGCCCCAGTAGTCGGCAAACTTCTCCAGCACCACGTTGTCCTGCGGCACACGCGAGACGAAGCGGAAGGGACCGGTGCCCACGACCTCTTTGGCGGGGTCTGAGCCCTCGGGGATAATGGCGGCGTACATATAGGCATTGAATTCCGCGTCGGGGGCTTTGAGCGTGACGACGACGGTTTTGCCGTCCTTCGCCTCAACGGCCTTGACGCCGCTGAGCTCGGAAACAAGAGGCTCGCCGGTTTCAAGCCCCGCAGCTCTGGAGAGAGAATAAACGACATCCCCGACCGTCACCGTTTTCCCGTTGTGGAAGCGGACGCCTTCACGCAGCGTGTAGGTGTATGTGTCCGCTGTCTTGTTCACGGAATAGTCTTCGGCAATGGCGGGGATGAGATTTCCGTCCGTATCGGGCTTTAAAAGCCCCTCGTAGATGTTGAAAAGGACCTCTCTGGTTCCTGCCGACGACGAAGAGACGTGTGGGTCAAGACTCGTGTCCAGATCTGCGGCGATGCCAACGGTGATCTCGCCGCCGCTGAGCTTTTCGCCGGCGGAGCCTTGGGGCGCTTCTGCGGACTGAACTGCCGGCGACTTGCCGCCTCCGCATCCGCAGAGTGCCGCAGTCATGAGCACAGCCAGGACAAGCATGAGAAACCTTTTTTTCATAATGTGTTTTCTCCTTTTGGCTCCAATATGAAATTATCTGCCGTATAAAATCGGCAGATGAAAGAATACCATATACGCAGCTGAAAATCAATGATTGTTTGAAAATATACACAGTGCGCTGATCTCATCAAAAGGGAAAACAATTAAAGAACTAAAAAAATACGCTTTAAGACGGTTGATTTTATGCACACTGTCGGGTATACTGATAAAACCAGAGAAAAAGGAACAGGAGAGAGCGTTATGTTTGGAAGACGGCCGGATGGACGCAGAGTAGAGGGAGTCGACCCTGTGATGAAAATCACGCCCTATGTGATGCCCATGCGCTGCGATGCGCAGGTATTTCTGAAACATCGGGCGGATATGGAGGTCATGTCCCGCTACATCAGAAGACAGAAGCAGGAAAAGGGCGAGAAAATCTCCTACATGCAGATTATTGTGGCGGCCTATGTGCGCGCCGTCAGCCACAATCCCGAGATCAACCGCTTTATTATGAACAAGCAGCTTTTTGCCCGCAACAACTGCTCCGCCGCTTTCACTATCCTCAGGGACCCTGCTGACGCGGATAAGGGCGAGGCTGTCGTCAAAATCAAGTTCGATCCTACGGATACCATATACGACGTGCGCGACCGTATGGAGGCCGGCGTTGCCGCGAACCGGGGCGACCAGCCCGCGGGCTTCGTGGAAAAGCTGCTGAATTTTCTCTTTGCGGTGCCGGGTCTTGCCACGGTGATCGTCGGGCTTGTCCGTTTTCTGGATCGATACGGTCTTGCGCCCGCCATCCTGATGGAGGAGCTGCCCTTCTATGTGGGCATGTACATCACGAACACCGCTTCCATCGGCCTGCATGATGTGAACCATCATATCTACAATTGGGGCAATGTCGGCCTGTTCCTCGGTATGGGCACAACCGAACGGGTCGCGGTTGTCGAAAACGGGGAAACGCGAATGAAACGCTATATCCCCATCGGCATCACCGCGGACGAGCGCGTATGTTCCGGCGCCCACTACGCCCGCTTCTTTACGGATTGGAAACGCTATCTTGAGCACCCGGAGCTGCTGGAGACGCCCCCGGAAAAGATCCGTTACGACAAGGAATGTGAATATCACGAGCCCAAGCCCGAGAAAACCTGAGTTTCCCGGACAAGCACAGGGCAGCCGCATCCCGGCCGGGAGTTCATGGAAGAACGCGTCTTCTGCGGGCTCCCGGTCTGCTTTTTCCCAACATGCTTATACGATTATCCGATAGAACAGTTTGAATCTTTCCGACCGGATTTGTGCCAGGCTTCGTGATCGGACTTGACCATACACAAAGTATGCTCTGCGTCCGCTGCCTAAACCGCCTTATCGGATAATAGAATATCAAAAAACGCACCGCTGTATAACAGCAGTGCGTAATTATGGCATGATTTATTGGACTTTGCCGAACGGGATTTTTACTACGACCTGCGCGTCGTCCGCCCAAGCCAAAAGTTCATTGAGCGCAACAGTGTGATCGGAAAGCGTTTCTTTGATTTCTTCAATATCGCCCTGCATCTTATGCATTTCGCTCTTCAGTGATACAACATCGCTCTTCAACGTGCCGACATCGCTCTTCAGTGATACAACATCGATCTTCAACGTGCCGACATCGCTCTTCAGTGATACAACATCGCTCTTCAACGTGCCGACATCGCTCTTCAGTGATACAACATCGCTCTTCAACGTGCTGACATCGCTCTTCAACGTGCCGACATCGCTCTTCAGTGATACAACATCGATCTTCAACGTGCCGACATCGCTCTTCAGGGAGACAATATCGCCCTTCATTCCGCTGATATCGCCCTGCATATCACTGAGCTGGGATTGAATCGGGAAAAGCTTGGTGTCAATCAGTGAAGCAATCGCCTGCAGATCTTTTTCGTCAAGCATCTCTCTCACCTCATGTACATTTTAGCATCGCTGTCGTTCAGTTGTCAAGTTGTTCTGCGTTTAGTACACCGTCCCATCGGCGGCGACAATGGTCAGAATTCCGCGGCGGACGAAATAGGCGTTGCCTGCCGCGTCCTCGTAAACCTGATCACGGGCGCTGTGCTCCCTGTCACGGCGGCGGACAAGCTGCCCTGCAACCTTGAAACCCAACACCTGTGCCTGCTGCATGATCGGCATGTCAGTTCCCCTCACTTTCGCTGCAATCGTCATAGTACCCAGACTCCCTCCCAAAATATACCGTCCTTCTGTGAAATAACACGCTTTATTTATTGCTCCGCCAATTAGTTTTTGAATTAATTGACGAGCAATTTCGCCATGTTTTGCGGTTGCCCTGCCGGGGGCGAGCGAAACGGCAATACAATCATGATTGATGAGACTGCATTCGGTACTGTCTTGATTCAAGATTAAATTGGCACATCAATAGCGCCCCGTTTGCTCTTGCTGACTCCGCTATCGCACAAAGGTGCCCGATTGTCCGAACGGGGTACGGCTTTCGCGGACGCTCCTTTCATGGATATGCCCCACGCTGAGGAAACATGCGAAAATGAGCGGCGAAGGCAAAGATAACAGCACACGACGGAACAATCGAAAACAGAACGTTTTTGGCGGGGATCTTTTGGCCTCCGCTCAAAAAAGGATTAAAAATGGCAGGAAGGAATTATGCGCGGCCGACTTATCAGACAAGCTGAAAGGGCATCGTCATCATCTTGGCTTGATGCAGGACGAGGCTGCAGATTATTGCGGATTATACGATCTCACTGTCAGCGGATGAGAGGCTGCTCCGGGAGAGACTGGTCAGGCGGAGAATCGCAACAGGCGTGGAAAAGAAAGCCGCAGAAGGATTCGGTGACTTCAGCGACATGGCCAACGTGAGGCTGTGCCTTGGAAAAACAAAGAAAGCAGACCTTGTGCTTGAAATCACGCCGGATGGGTCTGAAATCAGGAAGAGTGAAGGGCAAAATATGGAGTATTTCGATATCGTAGATGAAAACGGCCTTCCGACAGGGAAAACAGTTTCCCGGGAGGAAGCGCATCAAAAGGGCATCCCGCATCGCACGAGTCATGTATGGATCATTCGCCCTTCGGACACAGGTTATGACATCCTTCTGCAAAAGCGGAGCGAGGAGAAGGATTCGTTTCCCGGCATGTTCGATACCTCCTCGGCAGGTCATATCCCAGCCGGAGACGAACCGCTGCCGTCAGCCATCCGCGAGCTGGAGGAAGAATTGGGGATCAAAGCGGAGCCTGAAGACCTGCGCTTTGCGGGGACATTCAGAATTCAGTATGAGAAGGAGTTTCACGGGCGGATATTCCGGGACAATGAATTTGCAAACGTATATATTTACAACGGAGCGATCGGGGAATTGAAGCTGCAGGAGAGCGAAGTCTCCGAAGTACGATGGTTTGATCTGAATGAGGTGTGGGACGAGATACAGACCAGCCGTGAACGCTTCTGCGTCCCGAAACCCAGCCTTGCGGTCCTGCGGGAGTATTTGAAGGAACAGGCCATTTAAAAAGCGGAGCACGGAGACAGCATACAGGAGAGGAAAGAAAATGAAAGCCTATATTCGGAAGGTTCAATATTATGAGACGGATATGATGGGCGTGACCCATCATGCAAACTATATCCACTGGATGGAGGAGGCGAGAGTCGACTTCATGGATCAGCTGGGTTTCCCATATACCCGGATGGAGGCTGAAGGCGTCAGTTCTCCTGTCATCGCTGTTTCCTGCGAATATAAGAAGCCCTGCACGTTCGGCGACGAAATCACCGTCACGGTTACGGTGAAGTCCTTCAGCAATGTGAGGCTTGCGATCGCGTATGAAATGCAAAATCAGAAAGGGGAAACCGTGTGTCTGGCAAGTTCCGAACATACCTTTCTGAACCGCGAAGGCCGCATTGTAAGCATCAAACGCACAATGCCGGAATTCTGCAAAGCCGTTGAGAATGTCATGAGAGAGGGAGACGAGTGAAGATCATCCTGATAAGAATTGACTTTCAAATGCGTGGTGCGAATACGCTCCATACCGGCGCGGGGACTCTCGGGGCACCCATACTTGCCGTCTGGCAGACAAATCCAAGGTGTCGGGTTAATTATTGCCGAGATTATGGTAAAGAATCTCACTGAAAGAATCATTGAGAAGGAAAACAAAATGAAGACGATCGGACTGCTCGGCGGCATGAGCCGGGAGAGTACCGTCACCTACTATCAGGTTATCACCGGGACAGCAAAGAGAATCGCCGAAAGCCGACACCTCAATCACAAATCCGGTCGGAAAGATTCAAACTGTTCTATCGGATATTATTAATTCGGCAATTTAATAACCGCAAATCTCTTGCAGAAACGTAAAGAATTGCCGAATTAATAATTGCCATATTTTTCGGTTGCCCCGGCAGGCTGAACAGCCCTATTGCATGAGGATATTTAATTGCCGGAGTAATAGTATCAATATTAATGGTCGAATGGGGCCGCTGCAAAATGAAAGTTACGCAGCGGCCTCATTCTTGCGAATAAGGACATTCTGTGCCGCAATAGGATGAACAGAGGTGATGATCTTGCTGGAAAGCGCTTTGATGCTTCTGATGAACAGCCTTCTGCTCATGCTGCGCATTGCGCCGGGAGACTCCTTTCCCCGTCCCCTGAGCAGGGAGGAGGAGAGAGAATACCTGGAGCGGTGGCTTGCCGGAGATCTGGAGGCGAGAAACATGCTGGTTGAACACAACATGCGGCTCGTGGCGCATATTGTCAAAAAGTATTATCAGAACGACGATACCGATGATCTGATCTCCATCGGCAGTATCGGACTCATCAAAGGAATCAACACCTATCGACCGGATAAGGGCGTCCGCCTGGCCACGTACGCGAGCCGCTGTATCGAGAATGAAATACTGATGGCTTTTCGCGCGAAACGAAAATTTGCGGGGGACGTGAGCCTTTCCGAAGCGCTGGATGCGGACGAGGAGGGGAGCGGCCTGCGCCTTATGGACGTGGTCGCGTCAGAGGAAGACCTCGCCGATCAAATCGGCAGCAAGGAGCTGCGCAGGAGCCTCCGGGAAAAAATCGACAGCTGTCTGACCGAGCGGGAAGCCCGCGTCATTCGCCTGCGTTATGGGCTGGACGGTCAGAAGCCTTTGACGCAGCTGGAGACGGCACGTGCCTGCGGCATCAGCAGATCCTATATCTCTCGCATTGAAAAGCGGGCGCTGGAGAAGCTGCGCGACGCGCTGGAGGCAGGCGGGGGAGAAGACCGGAATAACACACAGAGCGCGGATAACGGACGCAAAGCGGAGAAGCGGAACCGGAAGAAGACTTGAATTCGTAACATTTGGATGCTATAATGCGGCCTCAGACCAAGAGAATTTCACAATTTCGACGAAAGGAGGCCTTCTGCGGTGAAGAAAAAGACGCTCTGGATCCTGTCGATGGCAGCGCTGTGCCTGGTGCTGTATACCATTGTCATGTCCAGAATGGAAAGCGGCGCGACGATTATTTTCGGCGGCAGTGAGAACGGGTTCATGCGGACGGACGGCGCGAACTTTGCCAACAGGAATGTCACCCCGTCGCCCGAACCGACAGAGGATATCTGGCCCAAGCTTACCACCAAGGATTTTGAGGACAACACCTATCTGCAGATCGTCAACAACAACAATCTGCTCTCCTCCGCCTACGAGCCGGAGGTTTCCAAAATCGAGCGAACGCGCTATATGATGTACAGCACGGAATACATGCCTTATCTCGACGCGTTTCTGGACGCCATCGAGGCGGCGGGATTTGACTATTTCATCGCCGGCGCTTACCGTTCCTATTCCTATCAGGCGCATGTGTACAACTCCAAGGCCAGCCAGATCGCCTATGAACTGGCGGGCGGCAAGCAGGTCGATTTTACCGATCCGATTTATCAGGAAGCCGCCGAAAAGGCCAAATCCATCACTGCCCCCGCCGGGGCGAGTGAGCACCAGCTCGGCCTGTGCGTGGATATTCTGGACAAAAACCGCCAGAGGCTCGTATATGAGAACATGAACCAGGAGCTGTTTGAATGGCTGGACGCCCACTGTGCCGAGTATGGCTTCATCAAGCGCTATCCGACGCGCAAGCTTCTGCTGACCGGCTGGGATGAGCCGTGGCATTACCGCTATGTCGGACGCGAGGTCGCAACCTTCATCATGGAGCAGGGATTGTGCTACGAGGAATTCTACGCGCATTATTTCCCGGATTTTGAATACTGAACACGGAAAGCTCCTCCGGGGGCTTTCCTTTATCCAATACAAAAAACCTGAAACAAGCGTCAAAAAAGACTTGCATTATGCGGCGCTTCGTGCTATTATCTTAAAGTAAGGATTTGGTATTGTCAGAGTGGGTTTCGACCCACTCTTTTTTGTGAGACTTTTAAGTTTGTAAAAACGGTGGGGGATTATGAGTAAAATCACAGAAAAAGTCGCTGCACTGGCAAAGCCGGTCGTGGAGGAAGAGGGCTGCACACTCTGGGACGTCGAATACGTGCGCGAGGCGGGAACCTGGTATCTGCGCGTGCTCGTGGATAAAGAGGGCGGCCTCAGCATTGAGGACTGCGAGCGCATCAGCCGCAGGCTCGACCCCATGCTGGACGAGGCGGATCCCATCCCGGACAGCTATGTCTTTGAGGTCGGCTCCGCCGGGGCGGAGCGGGAGCTCAAGCGCCCGGGCGATTTTGAACAGTTTATGGGCAGCGAGGTAGAGGTGCGCCTCTATCAGCCTTTGAACAGCAGCAAATCTTTCGTCGGCACACTGAAAGCCTATGACGGCGGTGATGTGGCGATTGAGACCGGGGGAAAAGAGATGCGCTTTGAGAAAAGCAAAATCGCCCTCGTCAGGCTGCACGTATCTATATAAAAAGTTGTTTATAACGCAGAATGGAGAATCAGAAATGAACGCAGATTTTTTTGAGGCCATAGAGGATATCGAGAAGGAAAAGGGCATTCCCCGCGGCTACATGTACGATAAGATCAAGCAGGCCATGCTGGCTGCTTTCCGGCGCGATAATCCGGAGTGCGAGGACAATGTGGAGATTATTCTCGACGAGGACAGCAAGCGCATCGAAATGAACGTCATCAAGACCGTTGTGGAAGAGGTCGAGGACCCCAGCCATGAGATCATCCTTGAAGCGGCAAAAAAGATCAGCAAGCGCGCCAAGGTCGGCGACGAGCTGCATGTCCCCGTAGAGACCAAGAAGTTCGGCCGCATCGCGGCGCAGGCTGCCAAGCAGGTCATCATTCAGGGCATCCGCGAAGCGGAGCGCGGCATCATCTATGAGGAGTTTACCTCCAAGGAGCATGAGATCCTGACCGGCATCGTCTCCCATATCGAGCCGAGAAACGGCAGTGTCTCCATCCGCATTTCCTCCAACAGCGAATATACCGAGGCCATGCTCGCCCCCAATGAGCGCATCAAGACCGAGCCGCTGCGCGAGGGCGACCGCATCAAGGTCTATGTGGTCGAGGTTCGCAATTCTACCCGCGGCCCGCAGGTCCTCATCTCCCGGACACATCCCGGCCTTGTCAAGCGCCTGTTCGAACTGGAGGTTCCCGAAATCTACGACGGCACCGTGGAGATCAAGTCCATCGCCCGTGAGGCCGGCAGCCGCACGAAGATGGCGGTCTGGTCTGCAGATCCCGACGTCGATCCCATCGGCTCCTGCGTGGGCCCGAAGGGCGGACGTGTCGCCAGCATCGTCAACGAGCTGGGCGGCGAAAAGATCGACATCGTCAAGTACAGCGAGGTGCCCGAGGAATACATCGCGGCGGCGCTCTCCCCGTCCGAGGTCGTGAGCGTCACCATGCTTGAGGACGGCAAGAGCTGCCGGGTCATTGTTCCGGATTCCCAGCTCTCCCTCGCCATCGGCAAAGAGGGCCAGAATGCCCGCCTTGCCGCAAAGCTTACCGGCTACAAGATTGACATCAAGCCCGAGTCCGAGGCTTAAAATATGACGATAATTCCTGTTCTTCCACACAAACGCGAAAACTGACGCTTCGCGTTTGAGCGGAGGAGCAGCGGAATGAGCGGGCTTTCGTCAGATTTGGCGGAAGCGAGGAAGATGCGGTTTGCGACGACGAAAGGAGCGGCAGTCTTGGAAAAGAAAATACCGATGCGGCAATGCCTTGGCTGCCGTGAAATGAAGCCCAAGCGCGAACTGGTGCGTGTGGTTCGCTCCCCGGCGGGGGAGATCAGTCTGGACTTTCGCGGCAAAGCGCCGGGACGCGGCGCATACGTCTGCAGAAATGCCCAATGTCTGAAAAAAGCAATCAAGGCCCGCGCTTTCGAGAGGGCTTTTTCCGCGCAGATACCGCCGGAAATCTATGAGCGCCTTGTGCAGGAAATGGAGGCCGGCGATGGAGGATAAAGCGCTGGGCCTGTTGGGCCTGATGCGCAGGGCGCGCGCCGTTGAGATCGGCGCGGACGGCGCCTGTGATGCGGTAAAAGCAGGAAAGGCAAAGCTTCTGCTGCTGAGCGCTGACGTCGCGGACAATGCGCGGCGAAAGGCGGAGAACGTGACGAACGGCCGCCGGGTTCTGGTGTTGCCTGTAAGCTATACACGGGCGGAGCTTGGCTCGGCCTTCGGCCTGGGAGAATGCTCCATGGCGGCGATCACGGATCTCGGTTTTGCCAACGCCTTTGCAAAGACCCTTGCGGAGGCTGAGCCGGAGCGCTTCGGAGAGACGGCTGCGGAGCTTGCAAGGCGCAATGAGAAGGCCGCGCGGCGGAAAAGTGAGACACAGAAGCGCGCAGACAGCAAGAGGAATGGAAAGAGGAGGACTGAAGTATGAGCTTGGTGAAGTATAGAATCCATGAGGTGGCGAAGGATTTCAATGTTCCCTCAAAGGTGATCTCTCAGATTCTTACAGATTATATAGCACCGCCGAAAAACCACATGCAGGTTCTGGAGACCCCGGAACTGGATGTGATCTTTGAGTATATGACACAGCACAACCAGGCCGAAAGCCTGGAGGAGATTTTCAAGACGCCGACAAAGCCTTCCGCGCCTCCGAAAGCGAAGGAAGAGCCCAAAACCGAGGTTCAGGCGGAGGAAAAGCCCGCCGCGCAGGAGAAGGCCGTAAAGAAACCGGCCGAGCAGCCTGCCGCGGCAAAGGCCGAAGCCCCCACGTCGGCGCCGCAGCCGCAGAAGAAGGCCGACAAACCGCATACCCCGCGCCAGGTTGCGGAAAAGCGCGTTGTCGATACCAGAGGCGGCGCCGCGGTCAACATCGAAAAGTACAACGAGAAGTTTGAAGATATGGCCGGCGCGAAGGCCAACAACTCGAACATGCGCCGCGGCAACAAGGAGAAGATCAACAGCAAATCCAAGCAGCAGCGCCCCAACAGCGCCCAGGCGGGCTCCGCCAAGCGCCGCCAGGAAGAGCGCGACAAGATGAACCGCCTGCAGCTTGAGATTGCCAAGAAGCAGCCGCTGAAGGTGCAGATCCCGGACGAGATCAGTGTGGGGGATCTGGCCGTGCGCATGAAGAAGACCGCGTCCGAGGTTGTCAAGCAGCTCATGAAGCTGGGCGTCTTCGCCTCCGTGTCCGAGATCATCGACTACGACACCGCGGCGCTCGTCGCCATGGAGCTCGGCTGCAAGCCGGAGAAGGAAATCATCGTTACGGTGGAGGAGCGTCTGATCGACGACTCCGCCGACAAGGAAGAGGATCTGCGCCCCCGCGCACCCGTCGTCGTGGTTATGGGCCACGTCGACCATGGCAAGACCTCCCTGCTCGACTACATCCGTCATGCCAACGTTGTCTCCGGCGAGGCCGGCGGCATCACCCAGCATATCGGCGCCTACACCGTTGAGATAGGCGGCAGCCCCATCACCTTCCTTGATACCCCGGGCCACGAGGCATTTACCTCCATGCGCGCCCGCGGCGCCATGGTCACGGATATCGCGATCCTCGTCGTCGCGGCGGATGACGGCATCATGCCTCAGACCGTCGAATCCATCAACCACGCCAAGGCCGCCAACATCCCGGTGGTCGTGGCCATCAACAAGATGGATACCGTCGGCGCGAATCCCGAGCGCATCAAGCAGCAGCTCACCGAGTATGACCTCGTGAGCGAGGAGTGGGGCGGCGATACGATTATCTGCCCCATCTCCGCAAAGACCGGTATGGGTATCGACAAGCTGCTGGAAAACCTCGTCGTCCTGGCCGAGGTGCAGGAACTCAAGGCCAACCCGAACCGCGCCGCGAGAGGTGCCGTCATCGAGGCGCGGCTTGACAAGGGCCGCGGCCCCATCATGACCGTGCTCGTCCAGAACGGCACGCTCCATCTCGGCGATATCATTATCGCGGGCTCCAGTGTGGGCCGCGTGCGCACGATGATCAACGACAAGGGTCAGCGCGTGACTGAAGCCGGTCCCTCCACCCCGGTGGAGATCTCCGGCATGGACTCCGTCCCCAGCGCCGGCGACACCTTCAATGCCGTGAGTGACGAGCGCATGGCAAGAGAGCTTGCCGAGGAGCGCCGCATTTCCAGCGCGAACAATGCCCTCGCCGGAACCAAGAAGGTCAGCCTGGACGATTTGTTCAGCCAGATCCAGGCGGGTGAGATGAAGACGCTCAACATCATCGTCAAGGCCGACGTGCAGGGCTCTGCCGAGGCGGTCAAGGCTTCGCTGGAGAAAATCTCCAACGACGAGGTGCGCGTTAAGGTTATCCACAGCGGCGTCGGCGCGATCAATGAGTCCGACGTGATGCTGGCCGCCACCTCCGGCGCAATCATCGTGGGCTTCAATGTCCGCCCGGACAACGCCGCCCGCGACAGTGCCGCCAGAAGCAAGGTCGATATGCGCATGTACCGTGTCATCTATGACTGCATCAATGAGATCGAAGCCGCCATGAAGGGCATGCTGGCCCCCAAATTCAAGGAGGTCGTCATCGGCCATGCGGAAGTGCGCGAGACCTACAAGGTCTCCAAGATCGGCACCGTCTGCGGCTGCTACTGCACGGACGGCAAGATCCAGCGCGGCTGCGATGTGCGTGTCCTGCGCGACAACATTGTCATCCATGAGGGTGAGCTTGCTTCCCTCCGCCGCTTCAAGGACGACGTGAAGGAGGTCGCCAGCGGTTACGAATGCGGCATGCAGGTCGAGAAGTTCAACGATATTAAGGTGGGCGACGTGATCGAGTGCTTCGTGATGGAGCAAATTGTCTGATCCGTGCTGTTTGAACCAAGGAAACGCAAGAATTTGAATAACAATGGGCGAATACGTACAAAAAATGTGCGTATTCGCCCATTGCCGTCATAATACCGCCGTTCATGCTGCCGGGCCGATGATGGCATCGCCCCCTGCGATTTCGCATGGTTATGCATTCTGAGATTTTTAGACTTCACGTATCTTTTGCGATGCTCTCCGCTGTGAACGGGTAAACGTCACAGATCAAGGCACTTGTACGGGCGGCATTTTTGACGTATAATCAGAGTTGCAGCGTTGCAGATGATTAAACGTTGGGAGAAAAAATGGAATACAGATTGGCGCGTGCGATGAATATGGAGATGCGGCTGGGCAGTTTCCAACGGGTCTTGCACGCGGTGTGCTGTCCGAGGATGCTTTGTATAACGCGCTTACAGAGTTCGGAGAAAGGGTGAGGGAGACATGAACGCTATACACCACATCGCGATTATCTGCTCGGATAAGGAAGCGGCCCTGCATTTTTACCATGAGCTTCTGGGCTTTCCGATCATCCGCGAGAATTACCGGCCGGAGCGGGATGACTGGAAGGTTGATTTGCAGATGGGTGACTGCGAACTGGAGCTGTTCATCATGAAGGACAGACCGGCAAGGGTGACGAACCCGGAAGCATATGGACTGCGTCATCTTGCTTTTACGGTCAGCGAGATAGAGAAGACTGTGGCGGAGCTTGCGGCAAAGGGTATATCCTGTGAGCCGATCAGGAGAGATGCATATACAGGAAAGCCGATGACTTTCTTCCATGACCCGGATGGCCTGCCGCTGGAGATCCACGAATGATGACAGAACACGTAAAAGCAATCCATGAGCTGACACCGGATGAGCTTTACCGGATCATGAAGCTGCGGGTCGATGTATTTGTTGTAGAACAGAAATGCCCTTATGCGGAACTTGACAACCTGGACCAGGCTGCCATGCATGTCTGGCTGGAGGATGAGGGCAGAATAATGGCCTATCTCCGTGTGATGGACAAGGGCGCAGAAAGTGACTGCGTATCACTCGGCCGCGTCGTCTCAGCGAAACGCCGCTGCGGTCTCGGGACGGGCATTTTGCAAAAGGGAATCCAAGTGGCACAAGAAGTGTATGGTGCAGAAGCGATCTATCTGGAGGCACAAACATATGCCCGTGGGCTTTATGAGAAGCTCGGCTTCCGGCAGATATCCGATGAGTTTATGTTGGACGGAATTTCGCACATCAAGATGATTCTGTATAATCCGGAGAGCGGTGCACGGAATATGAGCAAAACGGCTCCGCAGAGTATTGAGCTATGATTCTGTCAGACTTCCCTAACAGGCTGTCGTTTTAAGCGTATCAAGCAAGATCTGCGCATTAGGAGCAATGGATTTTGCCGATACAGCGGGAAATGCATAGTTGCTTTTTGAGGATATATGTGTTATATTTTTTATGACGGCTGGTTCGGGGCTGTGTTGCAGCTGATGATCGGTTCAGCCTGTATTATTCCGGTTTAACCGGGTAAAAAAGGAGAATGACCATGAATAAAATCGACGAAAGACTTGCAAAACTGAGTGAAAAACTGTCTGAGATGAGCGACAAGGCCGCGTATGCCTCCATCGAGGCGAAGGCCGCCCGCGAAGAGCGCGAGGAGAAGATCGAAGCCGAGCGTGAAGAGCGTGCCGCGAAGCGCGAAGACAAAGTCGCAACCGTCAAGGGTGACGTTGCCGCTTTCCAGGAGAATGTCCGCCTTCACGAGGAAGAAGAGAGAAGTAAGCTCTCCAGCGGCCTTCTGAAGCTCCAGATGACCATTGAGGCCAAGATCAAAGAGAGAAGAGCGTCCAAGGATCAGTTCATGATGCAGCTTTACGTTGCCGATCAGCTCGACTATATCGACGAGTGCTTCGCCGTTGCCGCATATCTGATCGAGAACGGCCAGCTCGCCATGTACGAGACGATGGAAGCGATCAAAGAGTACGAGGCCAAATACGGCAAGATGGGCGAGGGCGAGCAGTAATCCTCTTTTTCACGTTCCCGCTTTCCATCTGAATACCGGAAAACGCTGTATCAACACCTTTGCTGATATGGCGCTTTCCTTTTTTCGCGCTGTTTCTGCATATGCGGATTCATAATCGTATCAAGACCAAAAAACCTGCTACCCGGGATTATCTCAGGAAGCAGGTTTTTGTATGTTATCTGCGTTTCAACAGTGAGAAGCGAGGCGCGGTGGGCTTTCCCGTTCCGATTTTCCGAAGCGCTGCCAGCAGCTCGTTCTGTGCCGGAAGCCGGTCGCAGGGGCGATAATACGCTTCAAAGCGTTCTGCCAGGGCGTCCGCGTCCGCCGGGGAAAGGTGCGGGATCAGCTCCTTCGTCAGCCCCTGCACGGCCAGAAGCATCCAGTAGGCGCATCTGGGGCCTCGGTAGGTCTCCGGCTCGGTATATACAAAATCCAGCACCCGGCGAACCTGCGCGGAATCGGGCTGCCCTGCGGCAAACTCCGCGAAACAGCCGCGCAGTTCCTCCGCAAAGCGGTCATGGCAGGGATTGTCCGCCGGACCGCCCTTCATGCCGAAGACGCCCTCGCCGAATTTGCGGTTCCGCTCCAGCTCCTCAACCGTCTCTTCGTATCGCCGGTAGCGATCACGAAGCCCGGTCAGAAAGGTATCTTGATCAGGCAAAGGGATTCTCCGTGGGGTAGGGCAGAGACTTGGGCTGGTTGTAGCCGATATCCTCCACGCCGAGGAACTTGAAGACCTCAAACAGTGCCTTGCCGAAGTGACCGAAGGCAACCGCGCCGTGGTGCGGGAAGCGCTTCTGGATCAGCACATGGCGGTAGAAGCGGCCCATCTCATGGATGGCGAAAACGCCGATGCCGCCAAAGCTGGTGGTGGCAACAGGCAGAACCTCACCCTCGGCGATGTAGGAGCGGAGCTTGCCCTCGCTGTCGCACTGGAGGCGGAAGAAGGTGATCTCACCCGGCGCGATGTCGCCCTCAAGGGTGCCGCGGGTGAAGTCGGGCTCGGAGCCGGCGGGCTCAAGCAGACGGTGCTGGATGAGCTGGTACTTCACGGCGCGGTCGGCGCACATCTTGCAGCTCGGCGTGTTGCCGCAGTGGAAGCCCATGAAGGTGTCGGTCAGGCTGTAGTCGAACTTGCCCTTGATCTGATCTTCCCACATCTTGGCGGGGACGGAGTTGTTGATATCGAGGATGGTGACCGCATCGCCGGAGATGCAGGCACCGATGTACTCGGAGAGCGCGCCGTAGATATCGACCTCGCAGCTCACGGGGATGCCGCGGGCGGCGAGACGGGAGTTGACGAAGCAGGGCTCAAAGCCGAACTGCTCGGGGAAAGCGGGCCAGCACTTGTCGGCAAAGGCGACATACTTGCGCGCGCCCTTGTGCTTCTCCGCCCAGTCGAGCAGGGTCAGTTCAAACTGCGCCATGCGGGCCAGCAGGTCGGGGAAGTATTTGCCTTCGCCCATCTCCTTGGCCATATCGTCGCAGACGCCGGGGATGCGCGGGTCGTTCGCGTGCTCCTTGTAGCTTACGAGCAGGTCAAGCTCGGAGTTCTCCTCAATTTCAATGCCCATCTCATAGAGACCCTTGATCGGGGCGTTGCAGGCAAAGAAGTCCTGGGGACGGGGACCGAAGGTGATGATCTTGAGATTCTGCACGCCGATGATCGCGCGGGCAATGGGGTAGAATTCCTTGATCATCTTGCCGATATCCTTGGCGGTGCCGACGGGATACTCGGGAATGTAGCCCTTGAGGTGGCGCATGCCGAGGTTGTAGGAGCAGTTGAGCATGCCGCAGTAGGCATCGCCGCGGCCGTTGATGAGGTCGCCGTCACCCTCGGCGGCAGCAACGAACATGCAGGGGCCGTCGAAGTACTTGGCAATCAGCGTCTCGGGCGTCTCGGGGCCGAAGTTGCCGAGGAAGACAACCAGTGCGTTGACGCCGGCGGCCTTCACGTCGTCGACAGCCTTGAGCATGTCGGCCTCGTTCTCAACGGTGACGGGGCACTCATAGATGTTGCCGCCGCAGGTCTTGACGATGGCTTCGCGCCTCGCGACGGACAGACCGATGGGGAAGCAGTCGCGGGAGACCGCAATGATGCCGAGTTTTACTTCAGGAATGTTCTGCATTTTTAAAGATCCTCCTTGATATCAATGTTGACGCCGGTCAGGCCGACGTGAGCTCCGTTTTTCGCTTCAGCGGATTCGGGATGCGCCAGCAGCCACTTGTTGCGGGCGGTCATCCATTTGTCTTCCTCGCTGGCGGGGGTGTAGTCCGGCTTCGCGGTGTTGGTGCCCTTCGGCAGAACCACCGCCACGCGGAAGCCGCAGTTGGGGCAGGTGTGACAGGGCGCGTAGTGCAGCGTGGTCGCATAGACCTCCACGGGGAGACCGGCGGGCACGCGGAAGGCTTTTACCTTCGCGGTGTCCAGCACGCCGTCGATGATCTCGTCCTGCTTTGCCAGAAGAAGGATGAAGTCCTTCCAGCCGATGTTTACCTCACTGTCCCGGTGGTATTCGAGACAATTGAGCTTCGTGTTGTGCCCCCAGCACATGCCAAGCTGGATGGGCATGCCGCCGTAGGCGCGGTCGCGCAGATCGGAGAAAATCGCGCAGGCCTCCAGACTTTCGATGCCGGGCTCATAGGAGACGCCCTCGGGCTGCGGGATAGCCGCCATCGCCGCGCAGAGTTCCTCCGTGTCATAGCCCTCCAGTATCTTGCCGTAGGGCTTGAATTCCGGATCGGTAACCGAATAGATTTTCATACTGTCACTCCTTACTGGATCTCCGGGAAGACGCTCTTAAGCGCCGGGTAGATCTTTCTGTATTTCTGATACTGCTCCTCATAACGGGCGGCAATCTCAGGATCAGGCTCTGTCGTGCGGGCAAGCTTTACCAGCGCACGCGCCGCGACCTGTACGCTCGGATAAAGACCGCAGCCCACCATGGCGAGAATCGCGCCGCCGTAGCCGGGGCCCTGCTCGGTCTGAACCATGTCCAGCGGGATGCCGAGGACGTTGGCAAAGATTTTCCGCCATAGCGGGGATTTGGCGCCGCCGCCGCAGATCCAGCTTCGCGGGATGTTGAGGCCAAGGGATTTGGCTACCTCAAAGCTGTCGCGGATGGCGAAGGCCACGCCCTCCAATACCGCCTGAACCAGGTCGGAGCGGCTCGTGTCCATGGTCATGCCGACGAAGGTGCCGCGGGCGTTCACGTCGTTGATAGGGCTGCGCTCACCCATGAGGTAGGGCAGAAAGAAGACGTGGTTGCGGCCGAGCTTGTCGTCGGTGATGTCCTTCTGTTCGCCTGCGTAGTCGGTGGTTTTGAGGATTTCGTCGCACAGCCACTTGTTGCAGCTTGCCGCCGAGAGCATGCAGCCCATGAGGTGGTATCCGCCGTCCGCGTGGGCGAAGGCGTGCAGGGCGTTGTTGGGATCGACGCCGAACTTGTCCGAGGAGATAAACAGCGTGCCGCTGGTGCCGAGGGAGATGTTGCAGCCGCCCTCGCCCACGACGCCGGTGCCGACAGCCGCCGCGGCGTTGTCGCCTGCTCCGGCCACTACCCTGACGCAGGGACTGAGGCCAAGGCCATCAGCGACGTCAGGCGTCAGTGTGCCGACGGCCTCATAGCTCTCAAAGAGCCTGGGCATCTGGGCCTCGTCGACGCCGCAGATTTCGAGCATCTTCTTCGACCAGCGTTTGTGCTGCACGTCGAGCAGGAGCATACCGCTGGCATCGGAGTAGTCACAGCAGTGCACGCCCGTGAGCCTGTAGTTGATATAGTCCTTGGGCAGCATGATCTTTTTGATCCGGGCAAAGTTTTCCGGCTCGTTCTTGCGCATCCAGAGGATTTTCGGCGCGGTGAAGCCGGCAAAAGCAATGTTGGCAGTCATCTTTGAGAGCTTGCTCTTGCCGATCTCATTGTTGAGATAGTCGACCTCCGCCTGGGTGCGCCCGTCGTTCCAGAGGATTGCGCGGCGGATGACCTCATCGTTTTCGTCAAGGACCACCAGGCCGTGCATCTGGCCGCCGCAGCCGATGCCCTCGACAGCCGACGCGTCAACACCGGCCAGCAGCTCCTTCATTCCAAAGAAGCAGGCCCTCCACCAGTCCGCAGGCTCCTGCTCGGACCAGCCGGGCTGTGGGAAGTAAAGCGGATATTCCCGGCTGACCTCCTTGAGGATTGCGCCCTTCTCGTCAACCAGAGAGAGTTTGACGGCCGAGGTGCCGAGATCAATTCCGATAAACAGCTTCGTGAGTACCACCTCCGTGTGATAATTTGCTTTCTTTTTCACCGCCCCACTTGCGCGGCGGTGGGATTTCCTGTTACAATAAACAAAAGAAAAGGGGAGTGCTGTGTGAAAAGAAGTGTAAAGGAATGGGGACTGCGCATTGCAATCCTGATGCTGGGACTGTGCATCGCCCATCTTGGCGTGACACTGTTCCTGCTGTCGGATCTGGGCTCAGATCCCTTCAATGTGTTTGTGCAGGGCATTTACAGGACGCTGGACAGACTGACGGGCTGGGGCTTTCTGACCCACGGCCGCGTCCATGTGGCGATCAGTCTCGTGATCGTGCTGATCCTGCTGTTCGTGGACAAGAGCTATATCAAGATCGGCACGGCGCTGTGCATGCTCTTCGGCGGCCCTGTCATCGACGCTTTCAACGCCCTGCTGGAAGGGCCGACCGCCGGGGCTTCGCTGCCGGTGCGTGCCTGCATGCTCGTTGCGGGCTGCGTGATCCTGGCCTACGGTATGACGATCGTGATCCGCTCCGACGCGGGGACGGGACCGAATGATCTCGTCGCCGTGGTTATCAGCGACAAGACCGGCAGGAAATTCAGTGTGACGCGCGTGCTCGTGGATGCCTGCTTCCTGCTGATCGGCTGGCTGCTGGGCGGCACCGCGGGCGTCGGAACGCTGGTCTGCATGTTCCTGGTCGGCCCTGTGGCGGGCTTTTTCCTGCCGATCAACGGGCGCATCATCGAGAAGCTTGTACGGCGCTTCTGCTGAAGAGAAACCGGGTCTGCATAGAAAAGCACCTGCTGAGTACCTGCTCGGCAGGTGCTTTTTACACCTATGATTGCTCGGAATCCTCGCTCTCTTCTGCGGAAGCGGCCTCCGCCTGCCAGCGTTTCCAGGTGTACAGTCCGTACCCGACGCCGGCGGCGATAAACAAAAGTCCAAAGCCCCATGCCTGGACAGGCGTCATATCGGAACGGCTTTTCAGATAATCGTAAATCAGAGAGCCGCCCAGGTAGACCAGATATCCGGCGACCACTGCACGCATCGTCGCGAAGTTCATCGCCTTTGTCCGCTTCTGCGCGGAAGAATTTTTGTCGCTGTTCATGTTGCCCTCCCGCGCGAAAGAATGAGAGAACGGGCGGCCGGCGTGCCGGCCGCCCGCAGTTCGTATCAGCTGTTCTTCTTCTTGGAAACCACGTCGAAGATAACGGCGGCCAGAAGCACAAGGCCCTTGACGACTTTCTGCCAGTTGGCGTCGACGCCCATGATGCTCATGCCGATGTTGATAACGCCCATCAGCAGAGCGCCGATGATGACGCCGGGAACCGTGCCGACGCCGCCGTAGGCGGAGGCGCCGCCGATAAAGCAGGAGCCGATGGCGTCCATCTCATAGTTCTGACCATAGGTGGGCTGTGCGGAGGTCAGACGGGCGATCGTCAGGATACCGGCGAGACCCGCGAGAAGACCCATGTTGGCATAGGCGAAGAAGTAAATCTTTCTGGTGTCGATACCGGAGAGCCTTGTCGCCACTTCGTTGCCGCCGATGGCGTAGAGATAACGGCCGACGGTGGTTTTGGAGGTGATGTAGGTGTAGATCAGAACCACCGCTACGACCCAGATCAGCGCCATGGGCAGACCCTTGTACTGGGCGAGACGGATCGTGAAGAACATGATGACCGCGACGATGATGATGGACTTGATGAGGGTCACATACATCGGATCGGTCTCAAGACCGGCTTTCTTGCGGGTGTTTGCGCTGCGGAGCGTGAAGAAGAGGTAGATCGCGCAGGTGAGAATACCCACAACCAGGCACAGAATGTTGAACGTGGAGCCTTCTCTGGCGAAGATATCCGGCACATAGCACTTCGCGCCGCCGCCGAAGATCCTGACGAAAGCCTCGTTCTTGACCGGCAGCGTCTTGCCCTGCAGCACCACGTTGGAAAGGCCGCGGAAGATCAGCATGCCTGCAAGCGTTGTGATAAAGGGCGGAACCTTAACATAGGCGATCCAGAATGCCTGCCAGGAGCCGATCAGCAGACCGACCGCCAGCATGAGCAGCACGGCGAGCCACATGTTCATGCCCTTGCTCATCATGACTGCGCCGACCGTGCCGACAAAGCAGACCACGGAACCGACGGAAAGGTCGATGTTGCCGCCGGTCAGGATGCACAGCAGCATGCCGGTGGCCAGAATGAACACATAGGCGTTCTGGGAGATGATGTTTGTGATGTTCTGGGGCATGAGGATCTTGCCGTTGGTGCGCCATGTGAAGAAAGCGGTGACAAGCACCAGCGCGATGATCATCGTGTATTTCTGAATAAAGCTCAGAACTTTCGTTTTAGTCGTCATTGCTTTTTCTCCTTTGCTGCCGAGTCGGTAGCGAGAATGCTCGCCATGATCTTTTCCTGACTGGCCTCTTTCTGCTCGAACTCACCCACGATGCGCCCCTCGTTGAGCACGTAGATCCTGTCGCACATGCCCAGAACCTCCGGAAGCTCCGAGGAGATCATGATGACGGATTTGCCCTCCGCAACCAAATCGTTGATGATGCAGTAGATTTCAAATTTGGCGCCGACGTCGATGCCGCGGGTCGGCTCGTCCAGAATCAAAACGTCCGGATCCGAGTACATCCATTTGGCCAGCAGAACCTTCTGCTGGTTGCCGCCGGAGAGATTGCCCACGTTCTGCAGAACGGAGGGCGTCTTGGTGTGCAGCTTGACCCGGTACTCTTCCGCAACCGCGAGCTCCTTATCCCGGTCGATCACGCCTTTTTTGGAAACGCCCTTGAGATTGGCGAGTGTGGTGTTGATGGAGATCGGGTTCGAGAGGATCAGGCCGTTGCCCTTGCGGTCTTCGGTGACATAGGCAAGCCCTGCGTCGATTGCCTCGCGGGGGGAGTGGAGCCTGACTTCCTTGCCGTTGATCTCAAGGGTGCCGGAGATCTCCGTGCCGTAGCTGCGGCCAAAGAGAGACATGGCAAGCTCGGTTCGTCCCGCGCCCATCAGGCCGGAGAAGCCCACAACCTCACCCTTGCGCACGTAGAAGGAGACGTCGTCGACGACCTTCTTCTCCGTGTAGATCGGGTGATAGACGTTCCAGTGTTTGACATCCATTGCCACGTCGCCGATCTTGACGCCGGAGCGCTTGGGGAAGCGGTCCTCGATCGCACGGCCGACCATGCCGCGGATGATGCGGTCCTCGCTGAAATCGTCCTTGCCCTTGGTGAGCGTTTCAATGGTGTGACCGTCGCGGATGATGGTGATGTCGTCCGCCACATAGGAGACCTCGTTGAGCTTGTGGGAGATGATGATGGAGGTCATACCCTGCTTCTTGAATTCCAGCAGAAGATCCAGCAGCGCCTTGGAATCCGCCTCGTTGAGGGAGGAGGTCGGCTCGTCCAGGATCATAAGGCGCGCCTTTTTTGCCAGCGCCTTGGCAATCTCAACCATCTGCTGCTTGCCGACGCCGATGTCCTTGATGAGGGTTGTGGAGGACTCGGTCAGGCCGACGATCTTCAGATATTTTGTAGCTTCGGCGTGGGTTTTGTCCCAGTCGATGGCGTATTTTTTCCCTTGTTCATTGCCCAGGAACATGTTCTCGCCGATGCTCATGTACGGCACCAGAGCCAGCTCCTGATGGATTATGACGATGCCTTTGTTTTCGCTGTCCTTGATTTTGGAGAATTTGCATACTTCCCCCTCGTACACAATATCTCCGGAATAGCTGCCGTAGGGATAGAGACCGCTGAGTACGTTCATCAGCGTGGATTTTCCGGCGCCGTTTTCACCCACCAGCGCGTGGATGCTGCCCTTTTTGACGGCGAGATTCACGTCGTCAAGAGCCTTGACACCGGGAAAGGTCTTCGTGATCCCCCGCATTTCCAAAATGTTATCCGACAAATTATCCCCTCCAAATGTGAGAGTTCATCTGGTATACACCGCCGTATGCGCGGCGAAAAATACAGCACTTTCTTAGACTTAGGGCAAGGCGGTTGTCCGCCTTGCCCTATAAAACTGATGCGTGGTTAAGCTGTGTGATCAGGCGAGCTGATCCTCGGTGTAGTAACCGGAGTCGATCACGATCTCCTTGTAGTTGTCAGCCGTGCAGGCGACAGGCTCGCACAGGAAGCTGGGGATGATGCCGGTGCCGTTGTCGTAAGTCTCGGTGTCGTTCACGGGAGGCTCAGCGCCCTTCATCAGAGCGTCGACCATCTCAACGACCTTGGAGGCGAGGGTGCGGGTGTCTTTGAAGACGGACATGGCCTGCTTGCCCTCGATGAGGTTCTTCATGATTGCGATGTCGCAGTCCTGACCGGTGATGATGGGGTAAGCGCCGGTGTAGGAAGCGGCCAGCGCGTTCTCAACGCCCAGAGCGGTGGAGTCGTTGGAAGCAAGAACAGCGTCGAGCTGGGTGCCGTCGGAGTAGTTGGCGGCGAGGATGTTCTCAAAGCGGGCCTGGGCAGCATCGGTAGCCCAGTTGGCGGTGGCGACGACAGCCTTCTCGGTCTGGCCGGAGGGGCAGACGACCTTGCCGTTGTCAAGGTAGGGCTGGAGGACGCTCATGGCGCCGTCAAAGAAGAAGTTGATGTTGTTGTCGCCGGGGTCGCCGGTGATGAACTCCATGTTGAAGGGGCCGGCCGCATTCTCGAGGTCGAGAGCCTTCTCGATGAACTTGCCCTGGGTTACGCCGACGAGCCAGTTGTCGAAGGTGGCGTAGTAGGAGACAGCGTCAGAGTTCATGATCAGACGGTCATAGGCGATGACGGGGATGCCGGCTTCCTTGGCCTGGGCCAGAACGGTGCCGAGGGAGTCGCCGTCGATGGAGGCGATGACCAGAACCTTGCAGCCGTTGGCGATCATGTTCTCAATCTGGGAGACCTGGGTGGCGATGTCGTTGGCGCCGTACTGAAGGTCGACCTGGTAGCCGGCGGCCTCGAGCTGGGCCTTCATGTTTTCGCCGTCCTGATTCCAGCGCTGGAGATCCTTGGTGGGCATTGCGACGCCGACCAGATTGTCGTCAGCGAACGCGGTAGCGCCGAGCGCGAGGATCATGCATGCCACGAGAACAAACGCGAGCAACTTTTTCATTTGTGAATCCTCCTTAATAAAATGTTTTTTCGGAAGCTGCCGATGCAACTTTCATGAACCCATTTTACGAATAAGCACCCCATCTGTCAAGAATTTTTTAGTATTTTTTATCGCTTCGTCAATAGCAACGAAAAATAATGGTGTAGATTGTACAATGTGCCAAGAAACGAAATTACGTTAACTAAAGTTAGTTTTTAAAAGTCGCTTGACAGAAGCCGAAATTCTGCTAAGATAAAGAAAAGGATATTCAGGGGAGAGGTGAGTACCTTGCAGAACGAAGTATATCGGCAGGCGGCTCTGCCTGTCAGAAACCGGATTTACCGTTATATATATGAGGCGAAGGGGTTTTGTTCACGGCAGGCGGTGGCAAACGCCTGCGGCATCAGCATGCCGACGCTGTATCAGAATCTTTCCGACCTGATGGCGGAGGGACTGGTTTGTTCCTCCGGGGAGGAACAGTCCACCGGCGGACGCAAGGCACAGGGCCTGGATATCGTACCGGACGCGCGCATCTCGGTGGGCATCGCCGTGTCGGAGCATCACCTGCGCCTCATTGCGATGGATCTTCGCCTGCGGGAGATTGCTTATCGAATGCTGCCCTTCAACCTGGTCGAAGAGCTCTCCAAGCCGGACTCCGCAGCCCTTGCCTTTACCCTGGAGGAATTTTTGAACGAAAACCGGATCGACCGAAGCAGGCTCCTCGGCGTCGGGATCACGATCCCGGGGCTCATCAGCAAAGACCGCAGCAGCATCTTCAACGTCCCTACCATGAACCTGAAAAACATTCGGATGGATGCGCTGATCCGGGGGATCCCCTATCCGGTCTATGTGGATAACGACGCCTCCGCCAGCGGCCACGCGGAGTGCTTCCTGCGCGGGGAAAAGGAAAACCTGGCGTATCTGTCGTTGGAATACGGCGTGGGCGGCGCCGTCGTAATCGCGGGGGAACCCTATATCGGGGACGACGCGAAGAGCGGCGAGTTCGGCCACCTCTGCATCGAGCCGGGCGGCCTGCCGTGTACCTGCGGCATGCGCGGCTGCCTTGAGCCCTATATCTCACCGCGCAGGATCGAGACCGCCTTCGACGTATCGCTGGAGGATTTCTTCCGGGGCGTGGAGCAGCATAATCCCGAGTATGAGGCGCTGCTGTACGATATGCTCCGCCACCTCGCAATCGGGATCAACAACATTCACATGACGCTCGACTGCACGGTGGTGCTGGGCGGCTTTCTGTCCGAATACCTTGCGCCGTATCTGCCGATTCTGCGCCGCTATGTCGCCGCGGGCAGCCCCTTCGAGGATGATGCGGAATTCGTGCAGTTCAGCTCGCTTCGCCGCCATATCACGCCGCTCGGCGCTGCGCTGTACTTTATCCGGGAATTTGTCAACGGCGTTTGATGAAAACAGCGTGTCCGCGCAATATAAAGGAAACGCTGAATAAATCCCCGCGCACATCCTGACGGCGAATTTTCCGCCTGACTTTGCCTGAAAAGCTCGAAATACACAAAGTATTCCGTCACTTTTCAGGCTTTGTCAGATGAAAAATCCACTCGCCAGTCTGCACACGTCGATTTCATCAGCGCTTTCCAAAGGAAACACCGCGTCCCATGTGCCGGGACGCGGCGTTTCTCTATTATTTTAACAATTTGTATGGCTGAAAGAATGATTCCTCCTGCAGCCTCAGCTGCTCTCCTTCTCATTCAGAACCCACGGTACAAGCTCCGAGGCGCAAACCTCCCCGCGCAGATGGCGGAAGAGCAGCTCGGCAGCCTGACGGCCGACATTGTGCTGCCCGTGAGAGAGGGAAGTGATGCGGGGGGAGGACATTTCGCTGTAAGGACTGTTGTCGAAGCTGACGACTGCGACGTCGCCCGGGACGGAGAGGCCGAGCTTCGTCAGGCTGGCCACCAGGCGCGCCGCGATTTCATCGTTGTAGCAGACCACAGCGCTGCAGGAGGCGACAAACTCCGCCGCCCAGGCCGCGTCGAAGCCGTCGCGCAGGAAACGATCCTTTTGCTCGGTGCCGTACCAGAGGATGTTCTTGTCTTCCAGGGGAAGGCCGAGCTCCTGCATGGCGTCAAGGTAGCCGACAAAACGCTGACGGCCCTGGATGTCGTCATACTTGAATATACCGGCGATCTTGCGGTGCCCCTTCCGATATAAATACTCCACCAGCATACGGCCGCCCGCAACATTGTCGTCCAGTATGGACAGCGTATCGGGGAGCTGCTCAAAGTTACAGTGCATGAAGACGAGAGGGATGCCCTTGTCCAGAATCTCGTGATAGAGCTTTATATTGGGATTGGGCAGGCCGGTCTTTGTTCCTTCAATCAGAATCCCGTCAAGCTGATCCATCTCCAGCAGCGTCAGAAGGATGCGCCTCTCGCTGGCAAACTGGTTCTGCGTGGCGAAGAGAAGGGGGGCGCTGTTGTTCTCCGAGCACACCGCCTCAATCTCGCGCAGGATGCTGGGGAAGATGTAGTCGCTGATATAAGTTGTAACGACCGCGATGGACAAGGGACGGCCGGGTACAGGTTCCTTCCGCTCGCGGATATGCGAGCCGCTTCCCTGACGCCGGTCGATCAGCCGCTCGGTCTCCAGCAGGGACAGCGCCTGACGCACGGTCTGACGGCTTACCTGAAAGCGGGCGCAAAGCGCCTGTTCCGTGGGAAGCGTCTTTTGATACTTCCCGTCCAGAATGTCGCCCCGCAGGGCCTCTGCAACCATCTGATACTTTGGATTCATAAGCGGGCTCCTGTCTCCGGGCAGCGCGGCCGCCCGGGAACTCGTCATGATTTCCTGATACACATACGGTACGCCGACAAACGCGCCGCCGCGCGGGAAAGACGTATTTGCCGGCGCATGCGGAATCATCTGTACAATTCCGGTTGAAGTATACTCGAAAACCGGACGATGTTCAATACAAATCTTCCCCTCCGCAGAGAAAACATACGGACATCCTGTGCCTGATTTGTGCGGAATTATGCAAAGCAACGGAAAAAACAGCAGCGTTAAGTTGCCGCAAAAAGTTCACATCTTTTTGAAATTATTAAGAAAAAATGAATAAACGCAGAATTTGTATCAAAATTATGTTGAACTGCGAAAAATTTGTATTGTATAAGGGGGAGAAACTTACGGATTGTGCGTACAACTATTGATTTTTTAACCAAAAGGCGCTATCATGTTAATCGAAGGTCCGAACCAATTCGGAAAAACAAAAAATTTTAAGAAAGAGGTAAAATGCCATGCGTAAAACGATTGCTCTGCTTCTCACGCTCGTGATGGTCTTCGCTCTGGTCGGCGGCTCCGTCGCCCATGCGGACGATCTCATCAAGGTCGGTATCATCAATCTCGACCCGTCCGAGTCCGGCTACCGCCAGGCCAACGTCAAGAACCTGACCGACACCTTCACCAAAGAGAACGGCTACGACGCCACCTTCGTTACCGCTCCCACCGCCGACAAGCAGCTCGAGGCCGCCAAGGGCTTCATCACTGCCGGCGTGGAGTACATCCTGGTTTCCGCCGCTGAGACCACCGGCTGGGACGACGTCCTTGAAGAGGCCCAGGAGGCCGGCATCAAGGTCTTCCTCTTTGACCGTATGATCGACTGCGATCCCAGCCTCTACACGGCCGCTGTCGTCTCCGACATGCGCTCCGAGGGCGAGACCGCTGTCGCCTGGCTCGAGAGCCTGAAGCTCGACGAGTACAAGATCCTGCACATCCAGGGCCAGCTGGGCAGCGCCGCTCAGATCGGCCGTTCCGATCCTCTGACCGAGAAGTGCGAAGCCGAGGCCAACTGGACCATCGTCCGTGAAGGCACCGGCGGCGACAGCTGGGATCCCAACGAGGCCCGTAAGATCGCCGAGGCCGCGATCGACGCCGGCGAGGAGTTTAACATTGTCTACGCTGAGAACGACGGCATGGCCGACGGCGTTGTGGCTGCTCTCGACGCGAAGGGCATCACCCACGGCACCAAGGGCGACGTCATCGTCATGGGCTTTGACTGCAACAAGTGGGCGCTTGAGAAGCTGCTCGCGGGCGAGTGGAACTATGATGGTCAGTGCAGCCCCTTCCAGGCCGGCGTCATCGATGAGATGATCAAGACCCTGGAGGCCGGCGGCGAGATCGAGGGCCTCAACGAGCTCAACCAGATCATCTCTGTTGAGAAGGGCTTCGACGCCACCACCATCACCCAGGAAGACATCGACACTTACGGTCTATAATCCGGAGCGCGTGTAAAGCGTAAACCGATAAAGCAACAAACTGCGCGGTGTGGTGCAGTGGAGCAATCCGCGGCCCACACCGCGCTTTTTCAAACGACAGGAGATGAACGGATGGAATCTGAAATCGTATTGACAATGCGCGGGATCTGTAAATATTTCCCGGGCGTGTGCGCACTGGAGGATGTGGATTTCACCCTGCGCAAGGGGACGATCCACGCACTGATGGGCGAAAACGGCGCGGGCAAATCCACGCTTATCAAGGTTCTGACCGGCGTCTACCCCATGGATCAGGGAGAAATCCGGATCGACGGGATAGAGGGAGTGGTCAGCATCCGCTCTCCGCAGGACGCGCAGAACTGCGGCATCAGCACGGTGTACCAGGAGATCACGCTCTGCCCGAACCTCACCGTGGCGGAGAACATGTTCATCGGCCGCACCGAGGGCAGGCGCGTCGACTGGAAGACCATGGACAGACGCGCAGGAGAGCTGCTGGACAGCCTCGGCATTCCCGCCAGACCCCGGCAGCAGCTCGGCAGCTGCTCGTTGGCCGTGCAGCAGATGGTCGCCATCGCGCGCGCGGTGGACACCGACTGCAAGGTCCTGATCCTGGACGAGCCGACCTCCTCCCTTGATGACAAGGAGGTTGAGATGCTCTTCCGCCTGATGCGTGACCTCAAGGCCAGAGGCGTCGGTATTGTCTTTGTCACGCACTTCTTGGAGCAGGTCTACGCGGTCAGCGACCAGATCACCGTCCTGCGCAACGGCAAGCTCGTCGGCGAGTTCGACGTGAAGGATCTGCCGCAGGTTCAGCTCGTTGAAAAAATGATCGGCAAGGATCTGGAGGATCTGTCCAATATCAAAAAGCACACGGCGCCGACGGGACAGAACGTACAGCCTCTCTATGAGGCGGAGGGCCTTTCCAGCACGGAGAGCCGCCCCTTCGACTTCCACATCGCCAAGGGCGAGGTCAACGGCTTCACCGGTCTGCTGGGCTCCGGGCGCAGCGAGAGCGTGCGCGCCATCTTCGGCGCGGACCGCGTGACCGGCGGCAAAGTGAAAATCAACGGCAAAGACGTCCATATTGCAAGCCCCCACGACGCCATGAAACAGGGCATCGGCTATCTGCCCGAGGACCGCAAGCGCGACGGCATTATTGCGGATCTCTCCGTGCGCGAGAACATCAATCTTGCGCTGCAGGTCATGCAGGGCTTTTTCCACCCGCTGTCCAAAGCGCAGATGCGCCAGTTTGCGGACGAGTATATCGCGGCCCTTCAGATCAAGACCGCCTCGCAGGACACGCCCATCAAGGCCCTGTCCGGCGGCAACCAGCAGAAGGTCATCCTGGCCCGCTGGCTGCTGACGCATCCGCAGTACCTGATCCTGGACGAGCCGACACGCGGCATTGACGTCGGCACCAAGACCGAGATCCAGAAGCTCGTGCTCAAGCTGTCGGAGGAGGGCATGAGCGTGACCTTCATCTCCTCGGAGATCGAAGAGATGCTGCGTACCTGCTCGCGCCTGATCGTCATGCGTGACCGCAAGATCGTGGGCGAGCTGACGGGTGACGAGCTCACACAGGCCCATGTGATGAAGACCATCGCGGGAGGTGAAGGCTGAGATGCTTAAAAAGAAAAAGATCGCCGACTTCGGACAGCTGCTGATCCCGCTGGTTGCCCTCGCAATCCTGATTATTTTCAACCTCTTCCGGGATCTCAGCTTCTTCTCCATCGGCATGAAGGTCAACAACAGCGGCAACATTGTATTGACCGGCAACCTCATCAGCATTATCGACAGCGCAAGCGAGCTGGCCATCATCGCGATGGGCATGACGCTTGTGACCGCGGCCTGCGGCGGACAGGACATCTCCGTCGGCGCGGTCGGCGCGATTTCCGGCGCCGTCTTCGTCAAGGTGCTGCAGGGTATGGGGAATATCACCGTCGGCACGGTGATCCTCGCTTTCCTGCTCTGCTGCCTCGCGACGATCTGCTTCAAGCTTTTTAACGGCACGCTGGTCGCTGTATTCAAAATCCAGCCCATGATCGCGACGCTGATCCTGTATTCCTGCGGCCGCTCCATCGCATACTGGATCAACGGCGACGCGACGCCTCAGCTCAACAGCCCCGTCATCAGCTCCCTCGGCATGACGATCCCGGGCGTCCCGGTCCCGACGCCGATTTTCGCGGTGCTCTTTGTGGGCCTGCTCCTTTTCCTGGCTTTCAAGTTTACCAGCCTGAGCCTCTATACCCAGTCTGTCGGCATCAATAAGGGCGCGGCCCGGCTCAACGGCATCAACCCCACTCTGATCCAGCTTCTGAGCTTTGTGCTGCTGGGCGTGTGTGTGGCGGTGGCCGGCGTCATCGGCGTGTGCCGTCTCGGCCAGCTCAACCATAAGACGCTGCTCGTCGACATCGAGATGGACGCGATCCTCGCGGTGGCGATCGGCGGCAACAACCTCGGCGGCGGCAAGTTCAAGCTGAGCGGCAGTATTCTGGGTGCGTATATCATCCAGATGCTGACCACGACGCTCTATGCCATGAAGGTTGCGCCTGTGAATATCAAAGCCTACAAGGCCATCGTCATTATCATCATCGTGGTGGCCGGCTCCCCGGTGGTCAAAAGCAAGGTGACGGCGCTGGTAAACAAAATTCGCACGAAGCGCCGGGCAAGCACAATCCAGAAGGGGGTGAGCTGAATGTCGGGCAATAACAAGAATGTCCACAGAGAACCCCTGACCGACGCGCAGCTCCTGATGGTCATCAGTATCGGCATCTTCGCTGCCATGTACCTCGGGGCGATGGTCACACTCGGCGGCGGTTTTCTGAAGGCCCAGCAGATTTTTGACCTGCTGAACGACAACGCGGCGCTCATCATCATCTCCTGCGCCCTGACGGTCGTCATGATCGGCGGCGGCATCAACATCTCCGTCGGCGGCGTGATCGGCCTGACGGTCATGAGCTGCGCTCTCTTCCTCAATAACTGCACAATTGGGAGCGACTTTGTGACCATCCTGCTGACCTTCCTGCTCGCGCTCGGCATCGGCCTTGCGTTCGGCCTGCTCCAGGGCTTTTTGGTGAGCTATCTGGAGATTCAGCCCTTTATCGTGACGCTGGCCGGCATGTTCCTCGCGCGCGGCCTCACAACGATCCTCTCCGTCAACCCTGTCAAGGTGACGCACGCTGGCTTCCTCGCCCTGTCGAAGACCAAGCTGAAAATCTCCTGGCTCGGCTATGTGGCGCAAAACGGCAATCTCATCCCCGCCAAGATCGAAATCGGCGCGATCGTCGCCGTTGCCGTTGTGCTCATCATGTGGATGGTGCTGCGCTATTTGAAGCTCGGCCGCAACATCTATGCCCTCGGCGGCAACCGGCAGAGCGCGCTGATGCTGGGCATCAACGTCAAGAAAACCTGCTTTTCAAGCTACGTGATCAGCGGTGTGCTGAGCGGGCTTGCGGGCTTCGTGTTCCTTATGCACAAGCCGGCCGGCAACGCCAGCGTCGCCATGCGTAGCGAGATGGACGCGATCGCCGCCTCCATCATCGGCGGTACGCTTCTGACGGGCGGCGTCGGCAATGTGATCGGCTCCTTCTTCGGCGCGATGATCCTTGCGACGATCCAGAAGATCATCGCTCTCAGTCCGCTCAACGCCTCCTGGTGGCAGGAGATGGCAAACGGCGCCATGCTCGGCTTTTTCATCATGCTGCAAAGCGTCGTCCTCTCCGCCCGCGCCAAGAGAAGGGGAAAACTTGAGGCGAATCAGCAGGGACACCCGAAAAAAGAATAGCAGGCAGACAAGTACCGTACAAATTCCTCTTTTTTTCCAGCATTTGCGGCCGGAAAACGGCCCGGCCCTGCGGAATTGTACAATGCGACGAAAAACCGGACTTTTTCAAAGCAATGGAAAAGTTCGGTTTTTTTATATAATTCTTTGAAATAATCGAGTTAAAACAGATTTGTATGTATGAGAAAGAAAAAACGTGACAAATTTGTATTGTTGATGCGGTCGAAAATGAGTTTTTGTAAGTACAACTGTTGACTTTCGTGACAAAAACCACTATGATATAGACAGAAAATCCGAATGTGTTCGGATACAAAAGCAGCACACCAAAATACGAAATGGAGGAAAAAACATGAAAAAGATCCTGGCACTGGTTCTTGTCCTGACCCTGATGTTCAGCCTTACCGTTCCCGCGTTTGCAGCGGATGACAAGATCAAAATCGGCATCTCCATCTGGAGCTCCACCGACACCCTCGGCAGCGAATGCAAGCGCATGATCGACGCGGCGGCGGAAGCCCTCGGCGTTGAGACCCAGTGGGTCGACCAGGCGCACATCTCCGAGCAGGTCACCGCTTCCGCGGAAACCCTCGCCCTGGCTGACTGCGACGGCATCATCATCTGCAACTCCGCTTCCGCAGAGATGGGCTCCGTCATCAAGACCTGCGACGAGAACGAGGTCTATGTTGCCCAGTTCTTCCGCGTGATCGATCCCGAGGCCAACCCCGATGAGTATGCACAGGCCTCCGCTTCTCCCTACTATGTCGGCGCTGTCCATGAGTCCGAGTTCGACAACGGCAAGACGCTCGTCACCATCCTTGGCGACAAGGGCTGCCGCAAGATCGGTCTCGAAGGCTGGGAGCCGGGCGACGCCACCTTCCTGGGCCGCTGGGAAGGCTACAAGGCCGGCGTTGAAGCCTGGAACACCGCTCACCCCGACGACCAGATCGTTCTCCTTGAGCCCCAGTACGGCCGTACCACCACCGACACCGGCCGCGCCACCGCTGAGGCCATCATCGACGCCAATCCCGATATCGACGCCCTGATCGTCGCCGGCGGCGGCGGCGACACCCTCCTCGGCGCGATCGCCGGCATCGAGGCTCGCGGCCTGACCGGCAAGATCGCCGTTGTCTCCACCGACTTCCTGCCCGACCTCGACGTCAAGCTCCAGACCGGCGCCATGGCCGCTGAGTCCGGCGGACACTACGCTGACCCCTTCTTCGCCTTCCTGATGGTCTACAATGCCATCAAGGGCAACTACCCTGTCGCCACCGACGGCTTCTACGACATGGTCTTCCCCTACATGTACGTTGCTTCCCCCGAGGACTATGCCAACTACGCACAGTACTTCACCGGCACTGAGCTGCCCTACTACCCCGAAGAGATCACCGCTCTTGCCGCTCTCGACTACGACGCTCTGGCTCAGGCCTGCGCCGATCTGTCCGTCGCTGACGTCGTTGCCCGCCACGCGAAGTAATTCAATCACCGGAAACGGGATGCGGGTCTTTTGACCCGCACCCTTTTTTTGTAGGAGGCATAACATGTCAAAAACGATCGAGAAGCTCAAAGCCAGCAGATATTACGGTCTGATTCTGCTCTGCGCGATGCTTCTTTTCTTCTATGGGATCTTCAAGATCCTGACCCCCTCGAACTTCGGCTCTCTCAGCAATCTGTATACCTATCTGCAGTCCTCCATCATCTATTCCGTCGGCGGCTGCGGCCTCTATTTCATCGTTGTCATGGGTCTGTTCGACTTTGCGGTCGGCGCGAACATCGTGCTCTCCTCCATCGTCGGCGTCATCCTGGCGCAGAAGTACGGCTATGCCGGCTTCATTGTCGGATGCCTGGGCTGCGGCACGCTGATCGGCTTTTTGATCGGCATGCTCTACAACAGCCTGAACGTGCCGTCCATGATCGTCACGGTCGGCCTGATGCTGATCTTCGAGAGTATCGCGGTCTATGTGGCGGGCGGCGTCAAGCAGACCCTGCCCGAGAACCTGCGCTTCTTCTCTGGCGCGCCCGGCAATATCATCCTGGCGGGTCTCGCCTTTCTGCTGATGTATTTCATCCTGAACTATACCAAAATCGGCACCTACTGCAACGCCATCGGCTCGAATGAGTTTGTCGCGAAGAACATGGGCATTGACGTCAAAAAGTACAAGCTCATCGGCTTCATGCTCCTCCACTTCTTTGTCGGCATCATGGCGATCCTTACGGTCTCCTACGGCACGACGATGACGGCTCTCACCGGCATGAGCACCATGAGCCGCAACTTCCAGCCCCTCATGGGCACCTTCTTCGGCGTGGCCTTCCGCAAATACAAAATGCCCATCATCGCCATCATCGTCGGTGAGTTCATCATCACGATCATCTTCAACGGCTTTGTGGCGCTCGGCGCTCCGACGACGGTGCAGAACATCGTCACCGGCGGCGCGCTGCTGGCCATCGTCTCCCTGACCGCCAGAGGCGCCAAGGGCAGCGTCGTAAAGTGAGGTGCGGGATATGAGTGATAAAGTGCTTCTTGTTGCCGAGCATATCGATAAGCGTTTCGGCATAACCCACGCTGTCAACGACGTCTCCCTCACCATCAACGCCGGCGAGATCCGCGCCCTGATCGGTGAGAACGGCTCCGGCAAGTCCACCTTCTCTCAGATGCTCTGCGGCATTTATACCATCGGCGGCGGCACCTTCACCCTCGACGGGAAGGAACTCCACTGCCGCAACCAGGTGGAAGCCAACAACGAGGGCGTCGCGATCATCGTGCAGGAGATGGGAACCCTCTCCGGCCTCACGGTCGCGGAAAATATCTTCCTCGGTCATGAGGAGCCCTTCATGCACATGGGCGTCAAGGACACCCGCGCCATGAACAAGGCGGCCCAGCGCCTGCTCAACGAGTACGGCTTCGAGCGCGTCAAGGCCTCCGACATGATCGACCTCTACAACTTTGAGGACCGCAAGCTGGTCGAGATCGTCAAGGCGACTTACATGAAGCCCAAAATCCTGGTTGTCGATGAGACGACGACGGCACTTTCCCAGAACGGACGCTATGAGCTGTATAAGATTATGGACGCCATCCGCGCCGACGGCCGCTCGGTCATCTTCATCAGTCATGACCTGGGCGAGGTCCTGACACATACCGACACCATCTCCGTCCTGCGTGACGGCGAGTATATCGCCACCGTCCAGACCAAGGACATGACCGAGGACGACCTGAAGCGTCTCATGGTCGGCCGCGAGATCGGTACTGCCTACTACCGTACCGACTATGGCGAGACCATTTCCGGCGAGGTTGTGGTGTCCGTCAAGAATGTCAATGTACCGGGCGAGATTCATGACGTCAGCTTCGAACTGCACCGGGGAGAGATCCTCGGCTTCGGCGGCCTGTCCGAGTGCGGCATGCACGAGGTCGGCAAAGCGATCTTCGGCGCCTCCTGGGACCGCACCGGCAGTGTGACGCTTGCCGACGGAACCCAGATCAACGACATCCCTACCGCCATCAAGCACTCCATTGCCTACGCTTCCAAGAACCGCGACGTGGAATCCATCATCATCAACGAGTCGATCCGCAACAATATCGTCCTTCCGTCTCTTGACGATCTGGCCGATCACGGTCTTCTCAACAACAAGAAGCTGACCGCCTTCGCCGACAAGTACGCGGCGGAAATGCAGACCAAGATGCAGAATGTCAACCAGTTCGTCTCCGACCTCTCCGGCGGAAACAAGCAGAAGGTCGTTCTGGCGCGCTGGATCGGAAAGGGGAGCGATATCCTCGTTCTCGACTCTCCGACCCGCGGCATCGACGTCAAGGTCAAGCAGGCCATCTACGGCTTGATGGCCGATCTCAGGAAGCAGGGCAAGTCCATCATCATGATCTCCGAGGAAATCCCGGAGCTCCTGGGTATGGCGGACCGTATTCTCGTCATGAAGGACGGTCGGATCAATGGCGAGTTCCTGCGTGATCCCAACCTGAGCGAAGAAGATCTGATCGCGAAAATGGTGTAAGGAGGCGATGAAGATGTCTAATACCGTCAAAAAAGATCAGGAACCTTCCAAGCTGCGCAGCTTTCTGAACAGCGATACCTTCAAGGGCATGCTGCCCTTCATCGGCCTCGTGGTCATCATTGTCGCCATGAACATCATGACCCAGGGCAAGATCCTGACGCCCAAGCGTCTGCGTCTTCTGCTCAGCCAGGTCTACTATCCGATGATCGTCGCCACCGGCGTCTTCTTTGTCATGACGCTCGGCTCCATCGACTTTACGGAGGGCTCCACCCTCGGTCTCGCGTCGATCGTCGTCAGCAAGCTCTCGTTTATCAGCATCCCCCTCGCCATCCTCGGCGGCATTCTCACCGGCGCCGCCATCGGCGCGATCAACGGCTTTTTCCATGTGAAGTTCAAGCTTCAGAGCTTTATCATCACCATCTGCACGATGTATCTTTTCCGCGGCGTCTGCGCCTATCTGACGACCGAGACCGCCGTCCCTGCCAGCGCCGCGATCAAGGCGCTCGACCTGAACTGGCTCAAGATCACGATCACGGTCGGCGTTCTGCTCGTGGCATGGTTCCTCTTCCGCTTCACCCGCATCGGCAACGACGTCAAGGCCGTCGGCTCCGGCGAGATCGCGGCGCGCTTCTCCGGCGTCAAGACGGACAGGGTCAAGTTCCTGGCCTTCGTCGCGGCGGGCGCTCTCACCGGTCTTGCCGCCTTCGTCAATGTCGTCAAGGTCGGCTCCATCACCGCCACCGCCGGCAACCAGCTCGAGACGCAGATCCTCATCTCCCTCGTCCTCGGCGGCCTGCCCATCACCGGCGGCGCGAAGGTGCGCTTCTCCAATATCATCGTCGGTACGCTGATGTACACCGTGCTGAATAACGGCCTGGTCATGCTGGGCTACGAGTCCCAGACCCAGCAGCTCATCAAGGGCGTCATCTTCCTGCTTTTCGTCGCCCTGACCATCGACCGCAAGGCTCTGAAAGTTATCAAGTAAGAGGAGTTCAAAAGACATGCGTAAATACGAATTCTGGTTTGTCGTCGGCTCGCAGTTTCTCTACGGGCCCGAAACCCTGGCGATTGTAGACGCCCGCGCAAAGGAAATGGCGGCAGAGCTCTCCAAGGTTCTCCCGTATCCGCTGGTCTACAAGGTGACCGCCAAGACCAACAAGGAGATTACCGACGTTGTCAAAGAGGCCAACTACCGCGATGAGTGCGCGGGTATCGTGACCTGGTGCCACACCTTCTCCCCGAGCAAGATGTGGATCGACGGCCTCAGAGATCTGCAGAAGCCCTGGCTCCACTTTGCCACCCAGTACAACAAGGAGATCCCGAATGACGAGATCGACATGGACTTCATGAACCTCAACCAGGCCGCCCACGGCGACCGGGAGCACGGCTTCATCGGCGCGCGTCTGCGCAAGCCCAGAAAGATCGTCGCCGGCTACTGGCAGGACGCCAAGGTTCATAAGCGCATCGGCGACTGGATGAAGGCCGCCGTCGGCGTTGCCGTGTCGAAGGACATGAAGGTCATGCGCTTCGGCGACAACATGCGCGAGGTCGCCGTCACCGAGGGCGACAAGGTCGAAACACAGATCAAGCTCGGCTGGCAGGTCAACACCTGGGCCGTGGGCGATCTGGTGAAGGAAATGAACAAGGTCACCGAGGCCGAGATCGACGCGCTCGTCGCCGAGTATGAAAAGGCCTATGACATCGCCACCGACAATACCGCTGCCATCCGCTACCAGGCGAAGGAAGAGATCGCCATGAAGAAGATGCTGGATCGCGAGGGCTGCAAAGCCTTCTCCAACACCTTCCAGGATCTCTACGGCATGGAGCAGCTTCCCGGCCTCGCTTCCCAGCACCTGATGGCGCAGGGCTACGGCTACGGCGGCGAGGGCGACTGGAAGGTCAGCGCCATGACCGCCATCTTGAAAGCCATGGGCGAGGGCGGCAACGGTGCCTCCGGCTTCATGGAGGACTACACCTACCATCTGGTTGAGGGACAGGAGTACTCCCTCGGCGCGCACATGCTCGAGGTCTGCCCCAGCCTCGCTGCCGGCAAGCCCCGGATCGAGACCCACCACCTCGGCATCGGCATGAATGAGAAGGATCCCGCTCGCCTCGTCTTCGAGGGCAAGGCCGGCAAGGGCATCGTCGTGTCGCTCATCGACATGGGCGGCAGAATGAGACTCATCGTGCAGGATATCGAGGCCGTCAAGCCCATTCTCCCCATGCCGAATCTGCCGGTGGCCCGCGTCATGTGGCGCGCAATGCCGGATCTGACCACGGGCGTGGAGTGCTGGATCACCGCCGGCGGCGCGCACCACACGGTGCTCAGCTACGACGTCTCCGCCGAGATGATGCGCGACTGGGCGCGGATGATGGATATCGAGTTTGTCCACATCACAAAGGACACAACGCCCGAGAAGCTGGAGGAAGAGCTGCTGGTCAAGGATCTGATCTGGAAGTTAAAGTAAGGAGAAGCCATGGATCTTACAAAAACTGCGCTCGGCATTGAGCTGGGCTCGACCCGCATCAAGGCCGTACTGATCGACGAAAAGCACATCCCCATCGCTTCCGGCGATTTTGAATGGGAAAATCAACTGGTAAACGGTATCTGGACCTACTCCATGGACATGGTGCATAAGGGGGTTCAGACCTGCTTTGCCAATCTCAAGGCCGATGTCAAAGCCAAATTCGGCGCAGAGTTCACCACGGTCGGCGCCATTGGCGTATCCGCGATGATGCACGGCTATCTGCCCTTTGACAAGGACGGAAAGCAGCTTGCGGAGTTCCGTACCTGGCGCAACACCATCACCGGCGAGGCAGCCGAAAAGCTCACAAACCTCTTCGGTTTCAACATTCCCCAGCGCTGGAGTATTGCACATCTCTATCAGGCTATGCTCAACGGGGAGGAGCATGTGAAGAATATTGCCTATCTGACCACGCTGGCGGGCTATATCCACTGGCAGCTCACCGGCGAGAAGGTCATGGGCGTGGGCGAAGCCTCCGGCATGTTCCCGATCGACAGCACGAAATGCGACTACGACGTGACCATGCTCCTGAAGTTCGAAACGCTGACCGGCACCGACCTGCGCACGATACTGCCCAAGGTGCTTCCTGCCGGTGCAAGGGCCGGAACGCTCACCGAGGCGGGCGCTCGCTTCCTCGATCCGACCGGCACGCTCAAGCCCGGCATTCCCGTGGCCCCCTGCGAGGGCGACGCGGGCACCGGTATGGCGGCGACCAACTCCGTTCGCGTCCGTACCGGCAACGTCTCGGCGGGCACGTCGGACTTTGCGATGATCGTCACGGACAAGCCCCTCGGCGTCCACCGCGAGATCGACATGGTGACCACGCCGGACGGCCTGCCCGTCGCGATGGTTCACTGCAACAACTGCACCAGCGACATCAACGCCTGGGTCAACCTCTTCTTTGAGTTCTGCGATCTCACAGACGCCGAGGAGAACAAGCCCGAGCTGTATGTAAAGCTGTTCAAAAAAGCGCTGGAGGGCGATCCCGACTGCGGCGGGCTGATGAGCTTCAACTACTTCTCCGGCGAGGGCGTAACCGATCTGGACGAGGGACGCCCGATTTTTGCCAGAACGCCCGACGCAAAGTTCACCCTGGCAAACTTCATGCGCGCACACATCCTCTCCGCACTGGCAACGCTCAAGATCGGCCTCGATATCCTGACGAGAACCGAACGCGTGGAGATCGACAAGCTCTACGGTCACGGCGGCTTCTTCAAGACGCCGGAGGTCGGGCAGCGGATGCTCTCCGCCGCAGTCGGCGCGCCGGTTTCGGTGATGGAGACAGCGGGCGAGGGCGGCCCCTACGGCATGGCCCTGCTCGCGGCCTACATGCTCTGGAAGCGTGAGGGCGAGAGCCTGCCGGATTATTTGGACAAAAGAGTTTTCGCCGACGCAAAATCCATGACGCTCATGGCGGACGAGAAGGACGTCGAGGGCTTCAACAGCTTCCTGAGCCGCTACAAGAAGGCCCTGCCGATGGAGAAATGCGCCACGCAGGTTCTCTGAGAAACACAAAAAGATCAGTCGGCCGGAATTCTCTGGCCGACTGACTGTCAAAGAAAGGGATACCAAGATGCTGGAAGAACTGAAAAAAATCGTCTGTGAAGCGAATCTGCTTTTGCCGCAGTACGGGCTCGTGACCTTCACCTGGGGCAACGTCTCCGGCATTGACCGGGAACAGGGACTTGTCGTCATCAAGCCCTCGGGCGTGGATTATAACGGCATGACCCCTGAGGACATGGTGGTAGTCGATCTGGACGGCAAGCGCGTCGAAGGCAAGTGGAAGCCCTCCAGCGATACCGCAACCCATGTGGAGATTTACAAAGCTTTCCCGGTACTCGGCGGCGTCATCCACACCCATTCAAGCTTTGCGACATCCTGGGCGCAGGCGGGTAGAAGCATCCCCTGCTACGGCACCACCCACGCAGACTATTTCTATGGCGACATTCCCTGTGTCCGATGCCTGACGAAGGAAGAGATCGCGGAAGGCTATGAGCGCAATACCGGCGTGCTGATCGTGAATGAATTTATCAGGCTCGGACTGGATCCTGTTGCCGTGCCGGGGTGCCTCTGCAAGAATCACGGACCCTTCGCCTGGGGCAAGGATCCCCATGACGCGGTCCACAATGCGGTCGTGATGGAGGAATGCGCGAAGATGGCTTACCGCTGCGAGCTGATCAATCCGGAGGTAAAACCGGCGCCTCAGGAGCTGCAGGACAAGCACTATCTGCGCAAGCACGGTAAAAACGCCTACTACGGCCAGGGCTGAACAGAAATGAATACGTTTATCCGATAGAACAGTTTGAATCTTTCCGGCCGGATTTGAGCCAGGCTTCGTGATCAGACTTGACCATACACAAAGTATGCTCTGCGTCCGCTGCCTTGCCTGACGCAAATCTGTCTCGGAAATCTTTCAAACCGCCTTATCGGATAATAGTATAATAACAGAACACGGCCATGAACCGATCAAACTTCGGTTCATGGCCGTGTCACTTATATCGTTATCCCTTGACCGCGCCGCTGGTCATACCGGCGATGATCTGCTCCTGGAAGATGATATAGCCCAGGATGGAGGGGATAATGGAAATCACGATAGCTGCGTACATGGAGACGTAGTCCGTGGAAAACTGGTTGGTAAAGTAACGGATACCAACCTGCACGGTGCGCAGCTTCTCGGACGAGACGATGAGGTTTGCGAACACAAACTCATTCCAGCAGGTCAGAAATTCAAAGGTCGCGGCAGTGACGATGCCCGTGCGGCTCAAGGGCAGGATCAGGTAGAAAAAGCGCCCGAAGAAACCGCAACCATCGATGTACGCTGCCTCCTCCAGCTCCATCGGGACAGAGTCCATCAGGCCGCGGATGAGGAAGGTGGACATCGGGATACCGATCGCACAGTAAAGCAGGATCATGCCGCCGTAGGTGTTATAGAGCCCCAGTTTGTTGATGATAACAAAGTAGGGAACCATCAGCGCGTTCAGTGGTACAAGGATGCCCGCTGTGAAGAGCGTGAAGATCTTCTCGCGCCCCTTGAAGCGGAAGCGGGAGATGCAGTACGCGCCCATGCTGGCGATAATGACGTTGACGGCAGTAGCGGCCAGACCCACGAAGACGGAGTTCAAGAGCATCCGACCGAGACCCGCGACGGCTAGAGCGTTGACATAGTTCTGCCACTGGGGAACCTTCGGCAGCGCGAAGGGAGAGCCCGCGAGGAACTCAAAGTTCGTTTTCAGTGAGGAAATGATCAGCCAGATCAGGGGGAAGAGGGTGTAGACCGCGAAGAAGATAATCAGAATCCAGCGGATGATTGCCAGAAGCAGATCCTTCCCGTGCAGGGGGGCATGGATTTTATTCTCGCTCATTTCACAGCCCTCCTTGCTTTTTTGAGGGCGCGGAGCTGTTTTGCCTGTTCGCTGCGCCCTTCAAAGAGCTTGCGGATGCAGACAATGAAGATGACCCCCACGATGATGAGCACCACGGCGGAGGCGCTGGCCACACCGTAGTTGGTGTCCTGCATCTTCTTGTACATGTACAGCACAATGGTGGACGTGGTGTTGGCGGGCTGACCATTCGTGAGCATGTAGACCTGCTCAAACTGTCTGAGGCCCATGACGCTCGCCAAGGTGATGCACGTCAGCAGGGAAGTGTTTTTTATCAGCGGGATGGTGATGTAGATCGCCTGCTGAAAATCCGTCGCCCCGTCGATAACCGCCGCCTCGTAGTAGGAGCTGTCGATCGTGGTGATGTCCGCCATCATGATGACCATGTAATAGCCGATGTAGAACACCCAGTAGATCAGCACGGCGGGGAAGGCTGTCTCTATCGTTCCCAGCCAGTCCCGCGCGAGATGCCCGAGGCCGACTGCGCGAAGCAGACCGTTGAGAAGGCCAGTGTCCGCGCTGTAAATGGCGCGCCACAAGGTGGCCAGCGCAATGCCGGAAATGACCTGCGGGAAGAAGTAGACCGTGCGGAAGAACTTCCATCCCTTTGGCTTGCGTGAGAGGATGATTGCCATCACCATCGCCAGCGGCACCTGGATGAAGCCCGCGACCAGCGCCCAGATCACGTTGTTGATAACCGAACGGGTGAAAGCCTTGTCCTTATAGAGCAGCAGATAATTCTTGAAGCCTCTGGCAATGGGGGCGGAAATGCCGTTCCATTTCAGAAAGCTGACTACGACCACGTAGATGACGGGAATTATGAAGAAGATCACCATGACCACGATTGCCGGGAGCAGAAAAGCGATCAGGGGACCTCTGTCAGAGCGTTCAAGTTTCAAAAACCCACCTCCTATGGATCAAAGAAGAAAACAGGCTGCGGTTTTCACCGCAGCCTGTCAGCGGATCAACAATTATTCGGCCAGCTCGATGGCAGTCTGGAGCTGATCAACAAAGCCCTCTTCGTCAATCTGGTTCAAAACCAGGGCGGAGACGGCGGCAGGGAACTCCGTGGAGAAGGCCGTCGGGAAAGCGCCGTTGACGTGGAGGATGGTGTAGCTTGCGTTGTTGGAAATCTCGGTGAACTTCTGGGAGATCAGAGAGGTTTCGGGAGACGGGGTGTATTTAATGAAGAACATTGCGCCGGAGCTGAGCGCCCACTCGGAGACGCGCTCAGGATCGGAGATGTACTGCAGGAACTTGACAACGGCTGCTTCCTTCGCGGGATCATCCTGCTTGGCAGCGGCCAGGAAGCCCTGAACGGTGGTCACAAGACCCTTGCCGTCGCCCTTACCGCCTTCGTAAACGGGATTGGTGGCAACGTCGCACACGTCGGCGAGCTTCACGCCGTCAACGGCGTTGTCATCCTTGTAGAGGTTGGCAATCCACCAGGGGCCGTTGAGGTAAACGGCAGTGTCGCGGGCGATGAAATGGCCATTGACATCGGAGGCGGTGGCGGAAACGGCGCCGTCGAAGGTATAGTTGTACATTTCCTTGAGGACCTTGGCGGCCTCAACAAAAGCGGGGTTATCCAGACCGTCGGCATAGACATCCTTACCGCCAATGGCTTCCACGATCAGCGAGTACCAGAGCATGGAGGACCAGGCGTTGTCGCCCGCCATCTGACCCATGGCGTTGAAGCCTGCAGCCTTGACGTCCTTGCACATCTGGAAGAACTCGTCATAGGTAGCGGGGAAGTGATCCCAACCGGCAGCCTTCAGAATCTCAACATTATAGACGAGGGGGAACACAGCGGCCTCGAAGGGGAGGATGCTGACCTTGCCGTCGACAGACCAGGCGTCAAATGCGCCGTCAGTGAAGTTCTCACCCCAGCCCTCATTCAGGTAGGGAGTCAGATCCATGAACTTGCCGGATTCCGCGTAAGCCTTGATATCAAAGGTGGTGTCCAGCACGCAGAGGTCAGGGGCGTTGCCCGTGGTGATGGTGGTGCGGATCTTGTCACGGTAGGCCTGATAGTCGGTCTGTTCCTCGACGACGACCTTGATCTTGCCGGCGTTCTCTGCGTTAAAGTCCTCGATCATCTTGGACATGTAGGCGGCCTTGGAGTCGGTGCCGACCCAGATGCTGGGGAAGTTGATGATGATCTCATCATCAGCGTACGCGGGCATGGAAGCGACCAGGCCGAATACCATGACCAGAGTCAGAAGCAGAGCGAAGGTTTTTTTCATGATTACTCTCCTTTTCATTTTTTTAATTAACAGTTTTAATCAATTGCTTTAATAAAAAAGCACTTGACTGGTACACAATTATTATAGTGAGACCATACAGCTTTGTAAAGCCCCCTTTGCCTTACAAAACGTAGATTTTGAACCTTGAAATTTGTCAATCATGCACAAAAGAAACGGAGATATGCAAAAAACTATAACACAGCTTTATCAGTTTTGACGATTCTGCTGTATGGCGTTCAATTCGGCAAAGAGAGGCGCGAAGGGAGAGGCAGCACGATAGAACACGGGGGGCTGTCCCAGCGGAGCGGGGACAGTGACGCGGCCGCCCGTATAGCGCTCGCCGCTCCAGAGCTGTATCCATTCGCCGGAAGGAAGCCACAGTGCACGGGTATCGGCACCGGCCTCAACCACTGGGGCCACCAGCACGTCCGGGCCGAGAAGGTAGCTGTACAGCTTTTGATCCCAGGCCTCCGGTGCGTCTGGATCGGCCAGAAAGAGCGGGCGCATCACGGGCAGGGAGCGTTCCGTGTTCTCGCTTACGCAGAATGCAAGGTAGGGGAGCAACGCGTCGTGCAGCCGGGAAAGCCGCGCGGCGGCTGCGATGATACGCTCGCTGTCGTAGAGCTGCACATTGGAATCCGGACGGTTGCCCTCGTGAGTGCGGATGACCGGTGTAAAGCAGGCAAATTCCAGCCAGCGCAGCAGCAGTTCCTCATCCCGATGGAGATGGAAGAGCGTAGTGTAGCCGCCCGCATCGCAGGTGTGCAGGCCGTAGCCCGACATGCCGAGCGTCAGCGCCGCAGTGACGACGGAGGGGAGACCGTCGTCCTCCGACCAGTCGACGTTCTGATCGCCGCCCCAGATGAGGGTGGCGTATCGCTGGCTGCCCGCCGCGCCCGCGCGCATAAAGAACACGCATTCGCCGAGCTTGCCAGCTTCCTCCACAGCCTCGCGGTTGCATTTGGCCCAGAGCATCGGCCAGGCGTTATGCAGTTTAAGACCGCTGCCGCCCGCGCAGACCGCGTCCGCCGGGAGATATTCACCGAAGTCCGCCATCCAGCCCTTGAAGCCCAAGCCGATGAGATTCTTCTTGATGACGTTTTTGTACCATTCAAACGCGGCGGGCATGCTCAAATCGACCACGCCGCAGTCATATTCACCAAAGTCAAACAGATAGTCCGAGCCGTCGGCGCGCTTGACGAAATAGCTCTTTTCCGCGGCCTCGCGGAAGAGCACGCCGCCCTCCACCAGATAGGGGTTGATATAGCCCATCCAGGCAGTCCCGGCGTCTCCTGCGATGACCTGGTCAAGACCGGGGTAGAGCTCGCGATTCCAGCGCCAGTCCCATTGCAGGCGCTTGCCGAAGGAAGTGACGCGCTTGCCCTCCCAATCCTGAATCCAGACCGCGGAGACGTCCACGCCACCCTTCCGGCAGCGCTCCGCCATCTCAAGGGCACGCGCTGTCCCGCCCTGTACGCCGAGCCAGATCCCCTTCATTGCCCAATCGGGCAGTGCGAGCTGACGCCCAAGCAGCGCGCCGAGCCTGTCCAGCAGCTCCGCATAGGAAGCGCCGCAGCTGAGGACGAGGCGCATTTGCGGCGTCCAGAGCATGAGCTCGTGATAATCTGCTTCGCGGAAATCAAGCTCCGCATATTCGTAGTTTTCCAGATGCGCAAAGTACAGGCGCGAGGAGACGAAGGTAGGCTGGGGAAAGAAGGTGGTGTAATAGTCCCCGCCGCTGCCGTCTAAGGCGTCGGCCAGGCGCGTGATCTCGCTCAGCTTATTGCGGCCAACACCCTGTTCCCGCGTCCAGATGGGGTAATTGCGCCCACGCAGATCGAGTGCGGAAAACTGCTCACCGCCGCCGGTCACATGCTCGCCGGGCTCAGCGTGCATCCGCAGCCAGAGGCGGTTGACGCGCACATCGCCGCAGCTTCCATCCAGCCGCAGCAGGCCGTTCGCCTCGGTGAAGGAGAGCCGGTATTCGCCGTCCAGCGCGGGGTGGGAAAAACGCAGGCACTCGCCGTCCGCGCCGAGAAAACGCAGCGCCAGGCGCTCATCCAGGCGGTCGCGAATCGTAAAGTTGCCGCGGAACATGGAGATGTCCTCGCGCCCCATGCCGAGAAAGAGCGCGGGAGCTTCCGGGGTGTGGCGCAGCAGGAGCCGGTCGTCATACCGGAGCTCCAGCGCGCCGGGAGCAGGATATTGAAAATGGAACATAGCTTCCTCCCAATTATTCGTTATACCAGTCGTCAGGCCGACCCTGACCGACGGAGAGCGCGCGCAGGGCAGGCTCGATGGAAAAGCTCATCAGCAGACACAGCGCCCCCGGCAGCAGCGGCGCGATCTGCGGAAGGAGCCAGCAGACGAGCCCCACCAATACGATTTCAAAGAAAATCAGCAGCGTCTGCTTCCAATTACGGAGCGCGAGATAGACGGCGAAGCGCACTGTGCCCATCAATGTGTTTTCAAAACGCGAGAGAAAGGCAAAAATCCAGGGCATCACCATCACAATCGGCAAAAGCAGCAGGCGGGAAAAGGCATAGAGAAAATCCCCGCGCTGTATGCCCATCTGCGAAAAGGCGACGATGTCCAGAAGTCCAATCCCCAGTGCCGCAAGACATAAAAGCCACAGCAGCGTCGCCTGCCGGAAGTTTTTACGGAAGGCGCGGAAGAAAAAGCGGGTCGGCTCCGGGATATCATGGCGCACGCATTTGACCATTGTGTAGTACAGCGCTGTGGAGGCCGCGCCGACCGTGACGACCGGCAGGGAACACAGCAGCCACAAAATGCCCAGCCATACAATGTCAATCAGAGCAGTGAGCGCCTCATGGAGCCTGGATTCTTTCATATCTCCTTATTGCGGTAGAAGTCGGCATCGACGGTGTATCGGCAGACCTCAAAGCCGTACATCTCCGCCAGCGTTTCGAGCGTACGGGCATGCAGGCCCTTGATGACCACAAAATGCGGCTCGAAGCCGTCCAGCACGCTCCGCTCCACGAGCGCGCGACTGTCGCTGAAGGTTCTGACGACGATGGAGGTGCCGATGAACTGCTTGGGCTTGTCCAGCGCTTCGCCCTCGGCGATGAAGAAGCGGAAGGTGCCGTCCGGCTCACGGCCGACGCGAAAGATGGTGGCTTCGGGGAAGGCCTCGCAGCCGAAGTCCATCGCGGGGCCGATCTTGCGGTTCGGGTGCACGCCGACGACAGCGCCGGTATCGTGCCGCGCCAGCGAGCAGGCCGCCGCGCCGCAGTGCCAGAAGGTCACGGTGTTTTCGCCCTCGTCCAGAGAGACGGGATCGCCGAAGAAGACGGGCTCGTGGGAAAGCTGCATGCCGATCCACATGGACAGCGCGCCGTAGATATCGGCCTCGCAGGCGGCGGCGACGCCCTCGTCATTGAGCATGGAGAGAACTGTGCACACCGGGGTGCCGAAGGCGGTGAAGAAGTCCGGCCAGCAGCGGGAGGCCAGCGCCCCGATGTTGTGGTTCTTTATATAGGAACGATACGCTTCCAGCAGGCGGGCATGGTCACGGATGTTGTTCTCCGGGGTCTTGTCGAGACCGGCGGTGACCTTTTCGGTCTCGGCTATGGCGGAATCCAGCTCGGAATCGGCGAGCTTCTTCGCCTCGTCGATCAGCTCTCTGGCCTCAACCGCTTCCAGCTCCACGCCGAAGGTGTTCATCAGCTCGCTGTCCAGCGCGCGGCCGAAGCCGAAGCCCTGGGGGGTATGGCCGACAGCCGCCATTTTAAGGCTGCGCATCTCCTTCTTGACCCGCGCGGCGGCAACGCCGGCCTTCACGGCCGCGACCGTCTCCTCTTCCTCCGGCGCGCCGAAGACATAGGAGAAGGGGCGGTAATCGAAGGCGCGCAGCGTGTTGGCAGCGGAGTAGGCGCCGGTCAGGGAATTGAGGCGCAGGCGTCCGCCGTCGATCACCGGCTCGCGCAGCGTCCAGAGCAGCACCGGGCAGTCGAAGCGGCGCAGCACCTCGGACATGTAGGCGGCGTTGGCAAAGGTCAGATTCTGGAATACAATAAGGTCGGGCTGGAGACCCTGCATGTAATCGCGCAGCTTGTCGAGACTCAGCAGCATCTCACCGGGCACGACGAAATTCCCGTCGATCCCGCGCAGAAGCCTGATTGAGCGCTCAAACTGATCCTGGGCGCTTTCGAGATGGAAGGTGGGGACGCCCACCGGAATGTAAACAGGTGTAAAGCTCATCATGATGATCCTCCTGTATGAATTATTTAACAGCGTGAATAATCATAGCTTCCCGCGGCACGAATGTCAAGCGTACTTTTATTTTCAGGCAAAATTTTTTTCTTCAATTTCCTATTGACAAAGCGCGGCGGCGGTACTAAACTACACATTAGTTAGATCTTTTAATCAAATTTTTCATTATCAAACATTCTTCGTCAGGAGGAGATCAAAGTTGAACTACGATCTGAAAGAAGTCTGCAAGGATATCCGCTGTGATATCATGACCTGCATCGGGCATCTCGGCGTCGGCCACATCGGCGGCTGCCTTTCCGTCACCGAGCTGCTGGCTGTCCTCTATTTTGAGGAGATGAACATTGACCCGAAGAACCCCAGAATGAAGGGGCGCGACCGCTTCGTGTGCTCCAAGGGTCACGCCGGCCCTGCCGTGTATGCGGCGCTTGCCAACCGCGGCTACTTTGATAAGAAAGAGCTGCTCACTCTCAACCAGGGCGGCACCAACCTGCCCAGCCACTGCGACATGAACCGCACCGTCGGCATCGACATGACCACCGGCTCCCTGGGTCAGGGCTTCAGCTGCGCCGTGGGCGTGGCGCTCGGCTCCAAGCTCGAGGAGGACGGCGCGACAATCTACGCCCTCATCGGCGACGGTGAGAGTCAGGAAGGCCAGATCTGGGAAGCCGCGATGTTCGCCGCCTCCAAGAAGCTGGACAACCTCATCGCCTTCACCGATTACAACAAGCTGCAGATCGACGGCACCGTGGCCGAGGTCAACGACATCGCGCCTCTCGCCGACAAGTGGGCCGCCTTTGGATGGAACGTCATTGATGTGGAAGACGGCAACGACGTCGAGCAGGTTTCCGAGGCTGTCAAGCATGCCAAGCTCGGCATCGGCAGCGGCAAGCCCACCATGGTGATCCTCAATACGGTCAAGGGCTGCGGCGTGCAGTGGATCGTGGATCTGGGCTCCGGCAACCACAACACCAAAGTCAGCGAGGAGCAGGCCAAGGCCGCCATCGCGGAGATCAGGGGGGAATAAGAAATGGAAATGAGAGCTGTTTACGCGGGCTGCCTTGCCGAACTGATGGAAAAGGACCGCCATGTCTGCGTCCTGGACGCCGACCTTGCCAAGGCCAGCGGCACCCGTAATCTCTATGAGCGCTTCCCGAAGCAGATGTTCGACTGCGGCGTTGCCGAGCAGGACATGGCCTCCATCGCGGCAGGCCTTGCTAGCTACGGTTTTAAACCCTGGATCGAGACCTTTACGCCCTTTGCCACCCGCCGTATCTGCGACCAGATGACGATCTCCATCTCCTACGCGAAGAGCAACGTCAAAATCGTCGGCACCGACCCCGGCATCTCTGCCGAGCTCAACGGCGGCACGCACATGAGCCTGGAGGACGTGGGCGTCGTCCGCTCCATCCCCGGCATGGTGATCTTTGAGCCGGTTGACGCCGTGCAGCTTCGCGCGGCCATGCCCGTTCTGAACGCCTATGAGGGTCCTGTCTACGTCCGCCTGTTCCGCAAGGAGCTGCCCGACGTCTTCCCGGCGGACTATAAGTTCGACCTCTTCAAGGCCGATGTCCTGCGCAAGGGCAAGGATCTCTCGATCTTCGTCACCGGCTTTTTGACCAGGGACGTCGTCGACGCCGCCGAGACGCTCAAGGCTGAGGGCATCGACTGCGAGGTCATCAATGTCCACACCATCAAGCCCATCGACCGTGAGACCGTGATCGCCTCCGCCCGCAAGACCGGCGCCGTGCTGACCGTGGAGAACCACAACGTCATCGGCGGCCTCCACTCCGCCGTACTCGAGGCGCTGGCCGAGGAGAAAATCCCCGCCGTCGCCGTCGGCGTGCAGGACCGCTTCGGCGAAGTCGGCAAGATCCCGTATCTGCGCGAGGTGATGGGTCTGACCATGGAGGACATCCTCGCCGCCGCCAGAAAGGCCGTCAAGCTTAAATAAGCCAGAATCAGAAACAAAACCCGGCCTTCCCCAAAACGGGGAAGGCCATTCATAAATAATATAAATACTATCTGGAGGACAGTATCATGAAAATTGCCATCGGCAGCGACAAATCCGGATTCTCCGCGAAGGAAGCCATCCGCGCCTATCTCGTTGAGGCAGGCATCGAGTTCGACGATCTCGGCACTGTGAGCCTTGATGAAGTCCACCCCTACTACCAGGTCGCAAGCGAAGTCGCGCCCAAGGTGCAGGACGGCACCTATGACCGCGCGGTTCTGATCTGCGGCACCGGCGCTGGCATGAGCGTCGTCGCGAACAAGTACAAGGGCGTTCACGCCGTCGCGTGCGAGGGCGTCTACTCCGCGAAGATGGCCCGCGCCATCAACAACGCCAAGGTGCTGTGCATGGGCGGCTGGATCGTCGGCCCCGAGATGGCCGTGGAGATGGTCAAGACCTTCCTCGCCACCGACTGGTGCCAGGATCTGGAGGATTGGCGCGCCGCGAACATGCACAAGTTCGCTGTCAAGGTCGCCGAAATCGAGGACGCGTGCTATGGCAAATGAGTTTGTCTACGCCCAGCCGGTCAAGATGTTCTTCGGCGAGGGCAAATTTGCTCAGCTCGGGAGTGTCCTGGATGAGCTCGGCGTCTCCCGCTGCGTGATCGCCTGCGGAAAGCATTTCGCCCCCACCGCCCAGGCTATGATGGAAAAGGATCCCCGCATCGTCGCCGTCTTCGGCGGGGTGGAGCAGAACCCGCAGCTCTCCGGCGTCATTGAGACCACGCGCCTTGCCCGTGAGCATAAAGCCGACGCCGTCATCGGCATCGGCGGCGGCAGCTCCATCGACACCGCAAAGTTCGCGGCAGCCATCGCCCTCGACGGACATGAGGCCATCGAGTACTACCGTGGGGAGCGCCCCTTCCCGACCGAGCGCCTGACCATTATCGCCGTCCCGACCACCGCCGGCACCGGCAGCGAGGTGACGCAGGTCTCCGTCGTCTCCCACAATACCGAGAAGAAGACCATCAACAACCCTGCCTTCATGCCGAAGGCCGCGATCGTCGATCCCGCGCTCATGCTCACCGTGCCGCCACGCACCACCATGAACACCGGACTTGACGCCATGGCCCACGCGCTGGAGGGCTACTGGAGCAAGAACCATCAGCCCATCCCCGACCTCATGGCCATCGAGGCCGTGCGCCTGATCCTCGCCAATCTTGAGACCGCTTTCCGCGACGGCTCAAACATGGAGGCGCGCTCCAATATGGCGATGGCGTCCCTGCTGGGCGGCCTGAGCTTTGCCCTGCCGAAGACTGCCGCAAGCCATGCCTGCAGCTATCCGCTCTCCGAGGACTATCATCTGCCCCACGGCGAAGCCTGCGCCTTCACGCTTGACAGCCTCGTGCGCATCAACGCGGACGAGCGCCTTGAATATCTGGCAAAGGCAGTCGGCCTGAAAAACACCGCCGAGCTTGCCGAGAAGATCCGTGCTTTCAAGGAGATGGCGGGCCTGCGCTCGAAGCTCTCCGATCTGGGCGAGGTCGATCTGGACAAGCTCTGCCGTGACTGCGCCGCGCATCCCCTGATGAACAACAACCCCGTCAAGATGACGGAGGAGAAGCTGCGGGAGATGTTTGAAGCTCTGAAATGAGAGATAATCTGAAATACACCCTGATGATTCCGGGGATGGTGATCTCCTGGTCGATATACTACGCGGTCAGCAAGGTCATGGTAAACGCGACGGGCTCCGCGCTGCTGGCGGGCTTTCTGCTGCGCTCGGCCGCGCTGGTGTTCCTGACCATACAGCTGCTGGCGGACGGGAGCTTTTCGCGCCTCTTCCACCAGGGGAAGGCTGTGTTCATCCTCGTGCTCATCGGCGTTTTCGGCTTTCTGTTGGATCTGTTCGCAAACCTCGGCTATGCAAACGGCTCCCTCTCCACCGGCACGGCGCTTTTGAAGACGGACGTGCTGATGGTGAATCTCGCCACTGTGTTCCTCTATAAGAAGAAGCTGTATTTCTCCGACTGGGTGGGAACCGTCATCATGCTCATCGGCGTGCTGCTGGTGCTGGGCGTGGACTTTGACGGGATGGAGCTGCACGTGACCGATCTGTACTTCCTGCTCTCCGCTGCCTGCGTTACCGCCAACGCCTTCATCATCAAGGCCGCGCAGGAGAAATACCACGAGGACGCGGACATGATTTCCTATTATAATAATCTCGTCGTGCTGCTGCTCTTCGGCTTCAGCGCGGCGGCCGCGGGGCATTTTAAGCCCGGCTGGCTGGATAGCGTCAAAAACCTGTGGTGGCTGATCGCCCTCGGCGGTCTTGCCCAGACGGGAATCTATTTCTTCTACTACCGCAATCTCAAGCACTTCGAGGTCTGGATTGTGAAGCTTTACCTGCTGCTCATGCCGGTGGTGAGCTGTTTTATCGGCGTCTTCTTCCTCCATGAGGAGCTGACGCCCAAAAAGCTGCTGGGTATCCTTGTCGTGCTGGCCGGCGCCGCCGTCATTCTGATGCGCGGCAAGATCAACCATGAGAAGGCTCAGCCGAATAGCTGACGGAAGGAGAACATGCCATGCCCTTTGAAGGCGACAATATGATGGGCGTCAAGCGCAACAACCGCAGCGCGACGCTCCGCATTCTCCATGAAAAGGGCGACATGTCCCGCAAGCGCCTGGCAGAGTATATGAAGCTCACGCCGCCCGCGATCACCAAAATCGTGGCGGAGATGCTGCAGGAGGGGCTCCTGCGTGAGGGCAGCGCCGTGTCGAGCGGCGCCGTCGGCAGGCGGGAGATCCTTGTGGAACTCAACACCCACGCCGCCTGCGGCCTCGGCGTTCTGATCAATCTGCGCCAGGCAATCCTCTCGGCGACCTGGCTGGACGGAAGCGTGATCTTTTCGGAGGAAATTATCCTGCCGCCCCGCGCCCCGGCAAGGGAAACGGTCGAGCGCCTTGCCGCGCGACTCATGGAGCTTGTGGAGGAAAACCTGCTCGCCAAAGAGCGGATCGTCGGCCTTGGGATTGCCGTGCGCGGCATCACGATCAGCAATCGCCGCGGCGTTAACGACAGCTTCGGAGCCCTTGCGGAGGAGAACGTGCCCCTGTGCGACTGGTTTGAGGAGCTGACGGGGCTGAGGTGCATGCTGGCAAATAACGTGCGTGCCCTGCTTGCGGCGCAGATGTTTCTCTCCAAGGACGAGGCCTGCGGCTCCCAGTTCTTTCTGCGCTGCGTGGACGGCATCGGCGCCGCCCTCTCCATCGACGGAAAAATCTGGCACGGCGTGACGCTCCAGTGCTCGGAAATCGGTCATATCCCCGTGGTACGGCGGGGCGGCAAGCCCTGCTCCTGCGGCAAGAGCGGCTGCCTGGAGACGATCGCGTCTCCCTCTGCCATTTTGGAGGAAGCCAACGCTGTCCTCTCGCCGGAGAAGACGCCGGTGCTCTGGAAAATCGTACAGGGGAAAGAGACGCGGAAGGTTGCGCTGGACGACGTGTTCAGCGCCGCCTCCAGCGGGGACGACGGCGCGGCGACCATTGTCGATACCGCCGTGCATGCCCTCGGCGGCGCGGTCAAATCCGTCATCTATCTCATTGATCCCGGCAAGATCGTCCTTTACGGCAGAATGTTCGACAACGATTATTTCCTTGCCCACTTTTTCAGCGAGATGCGGGAGGGAATGGATACCCGGCACAATGTCACCATTGAGAAAAGCCGCTTCAACCACCAGTTGGAGGATAAAGCGGCCTGCCTGCTTGCGGTGCAGGATTACTATGATAACGGAGGCATCCTTTGATGAACAAGATTTTGAATACGCTGCGGAAGAAAAATCCCGATATCGACATCCTCCCCGTAACAGATGAACGCTTCAAGTACTACGGACGCGTTCTCGGCGGGCGGGACGAGGCGCTGTCTGCGGCGCTGTCTGCAACGGAGATCCCGGCGGAGGGCAATCTGTACCGCGCTTCGGTGGAATCGCTGGAGAGCGTTCCCGTTATCGCCGATGTTCGGCGCGTCGCCTTCGGTGAGATGGAGACGCAGGCCGGCTTCTGCAACGGCCGCGGCTATACGCTCAACGCGCTGGAATACCATAAATGCAGCGAGGTCAACTACACGACCACCGGGCTGGTGCTGCTGCTGGCGCTGCCCCGGGATGTGGAGGACGGGCGTCTGGATTCTTCCTCCGTTGTCGGTTTCTATCTGCCGCCCGAGACGCTGATTGAGGTACTCCCCGGCGTTCTGCATTTCGCGCCCTGCCGGATAAGCGAGGAGGGCTTCAACTGCCTGGTCGTGCTGGAAAAGGGCGTCAACAGCCCGATCGACCGCGTGGATACCGGCGCGCCCGGAGAAGAAAAGCTTCTCTGGATGCGTGGGAAATGGATGACCTGCCACCCGGATTCTCCCCAGGCGCAGAAGGGCGCTTTCGTCGGCATCACCGGCGAGAACCTGACATTGAAGATCTGAAATAAAAATGCAGGGGGCCGATCCCCGGATCGACCCGCCGAACAACGTTGATTCGCGTATAACGGCGGGCCGATGTGGGCATCGGCCCCCAAGCTGTCGACAAAGTGTCGACAGCTTGAGAGACAAAAATGGGAACTTCCGAAAAAGTTCCCATTTTTGCACGGATTGTACGTGAAGGGGGACTCCCCGTCCCCCTTCACAGATTCCCCTTGCAAGACCAACTTGGTTTGCAAGGGTTTGTCTACAGTCTGCGGGCCGATGTGGGCATCGGCCTCTTTTTTGTATTCACGAAAGCATATCCCGCCGGATTTCCTCCATAATGCGCACAATCAGCGCTGTGCGTGAAAACGGCGTGATCAGATAGTAACCATCCACAAAGGGGGCCATGCGGCGGGCTATCGCGGACGAGATCTCCACGGCCAGCTCCTCACCCCTCGCGCGGTCTGCGCCCTCGTAGAGGGCGATTGTCTCCTCGTCGACCGCAATGCCCGAAATCTCACGGTTGAGATAAAGCGCGTTTTGACGGCTGACGATCGGCAGAATGCCGCCCACGATTTTTCCACTGAGCGTTTCCCTTGCAAGCATGAGATTTTCCATCGCTTTGTCTGTGAGAACCGGCTGGGTAAAGAAGCCGAGCGCGCCGTTTTCCTCTTTCTCTTTCGCAAGCTCCAGCTGAATCGAAAAGCTCTGCGCGTTCACGTTCAGCGCCGCGAAAATGTGAAGCGGCGCGGGCAGCTTCTCCCTGTTCATATTGTCGACAAACCTGATGAGCTCGCGTGAGTTTTTGAAGTTGTATACACCCTTGATTTCCTCGCGCAGCTCGGCGAGGATCGGATCGCCGGTGACGATCAGAATGCTGCCGACACCCTCCGCGCTGAGACCCAGCAGCAGCGCCTGCAGGGCGTTGCGGTTCCGGTCGCGGCAGGTCAGATGCGGCATGACGTTCATGCCCAGCTCCCGCTTGACCCGGCATACAGCGAGACTCGCGTCAATCCTGGGCAGGGCGAAAGGGCAGTCGGCCACGGTAAGCAGTTCCGCGCCGCCGTCGCGCAGCATGCGCGCGCCGGTCAGAAAACCGCTCATGTCCGCGCCCGCGGGGGAGTCCAGCTCTACGGCGAAGGGACGGCGCGCCGGGTCGCACAGCGCATCCCAGAAGGGATCGGGGCGCATCGGCTTTGTTCCGCTGCTTTCATGTTCGTTCATCCCAGCACCTCTTTTGCAATGTCCGCGCTCTGCTTGGCGTCCTTCGCGTAATAATCCGCGCCGATCTCGGCGGCGTATTCGGGGGTCAGCACCGCGCCGCCGACCATGATTTTGCATAGATGGCCGCTCCGACGCAGGGCCTCGATGGTTTTTGCCATGCTCGGCACCGTGGTGGTCATCAGTGCCGACAGACCGACAAGCTTTACATTTTCCCGAACGACGGCTTCCACGATCTTCTCCGGCGGAACGTCCCGCCCCAGGTCGAGAACTGTGTAGCCGTAGTTTTCCAGCACGACGCGCACGATGTTTTTTCCGATGTCATGGATATCCCCCTGCACGGTGGCAAGTATGATCTTTCCCTTGGAGACCGACTTTCCGCCGCGCTGCGCGATCCGCTTTTTGATGATTTCAAAGCCCTCGCATGAGGCGCCCGCCGCCTTGATGAGCTGCGGCAGAAAAATCTCCTGCTTTTCATAGCGCTCCCCGACCCGGTCGAGGGCGGGGATCAGCAGCCTGTTGACGACCTCCAGCTCGTCCATATCCGAAAGAGCGGCCTCGGTGAGCGCTGCCGTCTCCCTGCCGAGACCGCGCATGACAGTGTCGGAGAGGCTTGCCGCGCCGCGCTTTTCCGCTGTCGGCGCGGCGGGCGCATCGGCAAAGCGGCGGATATACGCCTCGCTGTCCCTGTCCTGGCCGGAGAGCACCCGATAAGCCGCAACCGTATCCATCACGGTGCGCTGGTTCGGGTTGATAATAGGAAAATCCAGCCCGGCATAGAGCGCCTGGCTCAAAAAACAGGCGGTGATCGTCTCGCGGGAAGGGAGACCGAAGGAGATGTTGCTCACGCCGAGCACGGTTTTAAGGCCCAGCGTCTCCCTTATATAGCGGAGTGCCTGCAGCGTCTGCACGGCCTGATCCTGCTGGGCCGAAACGGTGAGCGTCAGACAGTCGATCAGAATGTCGCTTTTCGGGATCCCGCAGGCAAGGGCGGCGTCCATGATCCGACGGGCGATATTGACGCGCCCCTGCCAGTCGGGGGGGATCCCGTTTTCATCCATGCACAGTCCCACAACGGCGGCGCCGTATTTTTTGCACAGCGGAAGAATCGAATCGAGAACCTCCTTCTTCCCGTTGACGGAGTTGACGATCGCTTTGCCGTTATAGACGCGCAGACCGGCTTCGATGGCGGCGGGATCTGCAGAATCAATCTGCAGAGGCAGATCGACGGCCTCCTGAACGGCCCGCACCACATCCCGCATCAGCGCCGCCTCATCCATGCCTGGGAGACCGACATTGACGTCCAGAATATCCGCACCGGCGTCCTGCTGCTCGATAGCCTGACGGACGATGTAGTCGAGATCGTGTTCCCGCAGTGCCTGCTGGAAACGCTTTTTACCGGTGGGATTGATCCGCTCGCCGATCACGCGCACACCATCTGACTCCGCCGTATTCACAGAGGAGCAGACGCCGCTGCGCTTCGGCGGGAAGGGAACAGCGGGAGCCAAGCCTTCAAAGCCCTCCCGCAGTGCGCGGATAAAGTCCGGCGTTGTGCCGCAGCAGCCGCCGATCATGGAAACGCCGAGGCCGGGCGCTTCTTCCATGGCCGCGGCGAACTCCGCGGGCGTGATCCCATATTCTCCCGAGGCGGGGTCGGGCAGTCCCGCGTTGGGTTTCAGAATAATCGGCAGATCCGTCCACTCCCGAAGCTCCCGCACCAGGGGCATCAGCTCCTTCGGGCCGAGACTGCAGTTGAAGCCCAGCGCGTCCGCGCCGAGCCCGGTGAGCGTCAGCGCCATGGACGAGACTGTCACGCCCAGAAAGCTCCGGCCTGTCGCCTCGAAGGTCATGGTCACCCAGACCGGCAGACGGCTGTTCTCCTTCGCGGCCAGGACCGCGGCTTTGACCTCGTACAGGTCGCTCATGGTTTCGATGACAACAAGGTCGGCGCCGGCGTTTTCTCCGGCGACAATCAGTTCCTTAAATAGTTCATAGGCTTCGTCGAAGGAGAGATCGCCCAGCGGCTCCAGCAGACGCCCGATGGGGCCGATGTCCAGCGCGACCTTTACGTCCCGACCCGCCGCCGCTTCGCGCGCGCAGCGCACCGCGCCCGTGACAAGCTCCGCCGGACTGTGGCCGCAGCCTGCGGCTTTCAGGCGGTTCGCCCCAAAGGTGTTGGTATAGAGCACACGGCTGCCCGCTTCCACATAGCGCCGATGGATAGCGGCAACGGTCTCGGGATGCGTCAGATTCCAGAGCTCCGGGAGCTGACCCGCGGGAAGCCCGGCGGCCTGAAGCATGGTGCCCATCGCGCCGTCAAGAATCAGCATCTTCTTATCTGCCACAGCTTTTCCTCTCCTTCCTGAACGCGCAGTCCTGAAAATGCGCGCAGCTTTCACAGCCGCGGGGCCTCTGCTCCTGCGGCTCGTCCGCAACGCCGATGAAGGCGGTCACGCTCTTCTGCGGGATCATCAGGCCGCCGGCTGTGAGGCTGACCCCGATGCGCCGCTCAAGCTCCAGAATACGGAAGATCGTCTCCTGCTCGGAGAGCGGAAGATCACCGTAGCCCGGACTGAAGCGTTCGGTCAGACAGCGCGGCGAGAGCGTTTCGGCGAGATCCGCGCAAAGATTGTCACAGACGTTCTCGATAGCGGCGCTTCCAACGGCGTCCAGAATCACGGCGTCGGCCATGTCCCTCTTCTGCGCGCGGCGGATCAGCGCCTCCGCCTCCGCGCCCAGCGTCGCCGCCATCAGGACGACCTGATCGCAGCCGCGGAGATAATCGCGGATATCCTGCCCGCCCGGGCGGTAGTCCGTCCCGGCGAGCGTCCCGTCCGGCAGCAGATCAAACAGCCGCCAAAGGGCGCGGGGTCGGGCGGTTTGCAAAAGAAGGCGTTCGCAGCGCTCAAGATCCGCGCACAGCGCATCCGGGGCGATACTCCCGCGATAGCCCATGTAACGGAGCGCCTCGTTCCGGTCGATCCCGGACAGCCTTGCTTCCACGCCTCCCGCGCCCCCTTTCACGCTCAGTTATGATATTGTATTGTATATGATCGAAACGTGCCTTGTCAATTCCGACTTGTCCGGCGAAGTATGATTGTTCTAAAAAACTCGTAAAGTCCGGGAAGGCATGCTATAATGCAAACGGCAATAAAAATGCCTGAGAGAAAGCAAAAAGAAAAAAGGTGAACGGAAGAAGCGGATCGATTTGTGCAAGAGAGGGGAAAGCCATGTTTGCGCTGATACCGGGATGTCTTGTTTTCATGGGATTGTTTATCTGGCTGCAGCGAAAAAACTGCGCCGTTCCCGCCCTGTTTATGAAGGGACTTGCGTCCCTGTGCTTTGTGACGCTCGGAATCCTGTGCAATGCGGGGGCGGAGAGCGGAAAGCCGATTGTATTGGGCCTGATTCTCGGATGCATTGCGGATGTGCTGCTCGGCCTGCGCGCGGTGTTCGTGAAGCGGAAAATAGTCTTTTTCCTCGCCGGGGGCGTCGTTTTCCTGTGCGGACACTTTGCGTATCTCGCAAGTGCCTGGCCCCGGGTGGAGAACAAAGTCCTGTGCATACTTGCGAGCGGTCTGCTGGCAGCGCTGCTGCTGTTCTGGCTGTACGGAAAGATCACGGCCGACAGAGCGCTCAAGGCCTTCGGCGCCGTCTATTTCGGCATCTTCGTGCTCTTATGCTGCGCGGCGGTAAGCAACGGGGTGACAGCGCCGTCTGACTTTACGCTTCTGTTTGCCTCCGGTATCCTGCTGTTTCTGTGCAGCGATTTGATTCTCAATCTGCACAGCTTCGGCCCGCTGAAGGATTTCCGCTTTCGCGTTCTGTACAGATGTCTGTACTATATCGGTCAGCTGACGATCGCGGTGAGCCTCCTGTTTCTCTGATACGGGAAAAAGCCGTTGTTTTCCACTTGCGGGATGTAAATAGAAATGCTATAATAAAAAAACAGGACTTCCGCATCATGTCAAGCACGCGGAAGCATATTCTGTATCGGAACGCTCTTTTGAGCAAATCAACGCCTGATAAGACGCAAGGGTGCCGAGCAATCAGATCCGGCGCCCCCTTCGTATGGAGAGAATACCATGTCATCCAACAAAATCGCAAGAATCAACGACGACATTCAGCGCGTCGTCTCCTCCAAGCTCCGCGATATCAAGGATCCGCGCGTGCAGCAGGGCATGATCAGCGTCACCCGCGTGGAGACGACGGGCGACCTGCGCTACAGCAAGATCTGGCTTTCGGTGATGGGCCTGGAGAACGAAAAGGAATTTCGCCGGGGCATCAAATCGGCCTCCGGCTGGCTGCGCAGGGAAGTCGGGTCTGTGCTGAATCTGCGCTACACGCCTGAACTTGTATTTGAGCTGGATCACAGCATCGAATACGGTGCGCACATCAATGATCTGATCAGCTCGCTGGATATCAGACAGGACGGGGACTCGAACGATGAATGATAAAGACTGCGCAAAGCTTCTTCTGACGCATGAGGATATCCTGATCGTCACGCACAGAAACCCGGACGGCGATACTTCCGCCAGCGCCGCCGCCCTGTGCAGCGCACTGAGACGCGGCGGACGCAGGGCCTGGCTCTTCCCAAATCTGCAGATGAGCCGGAAGCTGAAGCGCTACTGCGAAAAGTTCTTCGCGCCCGAGGATTACAAGCCGAAGTATGTGGTCGCCGTGGACGCGGCGGATGAAAAGCTCCTGTGCGAGGGCTTTGAGGGAAAGGTCGATCTGTGCATCGATCACCACCCCTCCAACACGTATTACGCCGTGCAGAGCCTCGTTCGCCCCGAAAGGGCCTCCTGTGCCGAGGTCGTGATGCAGATCATGCTGGAAATCAACGCCGATCTCACGAAGGAGGAGGCGACCCTCCTCTACATCGGCCTGTCTACCGACACGGGCTGCTTCCAGTACGGCAACACCGACGAAGCGGCCTTCCTCGCGGCGGCGGAGCTTATGCGCGCCGGTGCGGAGAATCTGGAGGTCAACACGATCTTTTTCCGCAAGGTCTCCGAGGCGAGACTCAAGCTGGAGAGTATGATCTACAACAATATCCGGTTTTATCGAAACGGAGCCATCGCCGTTGCTATTGTGACGCAGGATATGCTGCGCGAGGCAGGCGCGGAGGAGGAAGATCTGGACAATCTGGCCGCGCTCGCCGGACGCTGTGAGTCCAGCCGTGTGAATATCACCATCCGCGAGAAAGAGGACGGGAGCTGCCGCGTCTCCGTGCGCTCGTTTCGGGACGTCGACAGCTGCGCGATCTGCGCCGTTTTCGGCGGCGGCGGCCACGCCATGGCTGCGGGCTGTACCGTCAAGGGAAGCCCCGAGCATGTGCGCGATCTGATGGTGCGCGTGACGGAAGAGCTCTGGCAATGAACGGCATCCTCCTGATCGACAAGGAGCCGGGCTGGACCAGCAGCGACGTGGTGGTAAAGCTCAAGGGCATCCTGCGCGAACGCCGCATCGGCCACGCCGGGACGCTCGACCCCATGGCGACGGGACTGCTGACGGTCTTCGTCGGCCGGGCTACCCGCGCGGTACAGTTCGCCGAACACGACGCGAAGCGCTATCTTGCGTCCCTGCGCCTCGGCGTGACGACCGATACCCAGGATATCACCGGGAACATATTGGAAACAAAACCCGTCCAAATCGCAGAAGAAGAACTTGAGAACGTACTGCGCATGTTTCGGGGAGAGATTGAGCAGATCCCGCCCATGTACTCCGCCGTCCAGGTCGGCGGCAGGCGCCTTTATGACATCGCCCGCAAGGGGGGAACCGTAGAGCGCGCGCCGCGCCCCGTCACGATCCATGAACTGAAGCTTCTGGGGCGGGATGGGGAGGACTGGCTGCTGGATGTGCGCTGCTCCAAGGGTACCTATATCCGCACGCTGTGCCATGATATCGGGCAGCGCCTCGGCTGCGGCGGCTGCATGAGCGCGCTGCGGCGAACGGAAGCCGGCGGCTTTTCCGTCTCCGGCGCCGTGACCATCGGCGAAATGCAGCGCCTGAAGGACGAGGGGAGCGCGGGGGAACGGCTTCTCCCGGTGGATACGCTCTTTTTCCGGGAAACGGCCTGCGCCGCGACCAGGGAAGAGGAGAGACGCATCCGTTGCGGAAACGATTATAAAACGGAGCTTCCGGACGGCGTTTATCGCGTATACGGAGAATCCGGCGCCTTTCTCATGCTCGGCAGGGCGGAGGCGGGCGTTATGAAGACAATAAAAAGCTTTTTTGAGGTATGATCGGACATGGAAGAATTCAGGCGCGCCATCGCCATGGGCTTCTTCGACGGCGTCCATATCGGACATGGTGCGCTGCTCAGAAAGACGACGGAACGCGCGGCAGAGCTGGGCGTCGTTCCCACGGTGCTGTCCTTTGACGTACACCCCGATAAGCTGGTGACGGGCCAAGACGTTCCGCTTATCAACAGCGCTTCCGACCGGGAGGAGATCATTCGCCGCTGCTACGGCATCAATGAGATGGTCTTTCTCCATTTTGACAAGCGGATCATGCACATGCCCTGGCAGGAGTTTGCCGACAATGCCATCCGCGAATTACGCCTTGCCTGGATCGTGGTGGGGCATGACTTCCGTTTCGGCTACCGAGGGGAAGGGACCGCGGAAAAGCTCAAAACCTATTGCGAGGAAAAGGGGATCGGCTGCGATATCATTCAGGCCGTCCGGCTCGACGGCAGGATCGTGAGCTCCACCTACATCCGCACGCTCATCGCCGACGGGGACATGGAGCAGGCGGCCCGCTATCTCGGCCATCCGCACACGCTGCGGGAAACGGTGCGGGAGGGCTTTCATCTGGGCACCGGCCTCGGTGCTCCCACGATCAACATGAATTTCCACGAGGGGGTCATTATTCCGCGTCACGGCGTCTATGCTGCCAGAGGGTTTCTGGCGGACGGCACGTCGTACGACGCGGTGGCGAACATCGGCGTGCGGCCTACCGTGAGCGACGGGGAGCATGTGAATGTTGAGAGCCATCTGATCGGTTTTTCCGGCAATCTCTACGGGCAGCAGGTGCGCGTAGAGTTCTATAAGTTCCTCCGTCCCGAGGTGAAATTCGAGGACGATGAGGAGCTGGCCCGGCAGATCCGCCGTGATATTGTTTCAGCCGGAGAATACTTACGGCAGATAATTTGAATCCGGTTTCAGCATCGCAACGGTGCGGAGAGGAGTAAATCATGAATGAAGACAGATCTGTAGGAAGAGAAGTGCAGCGGAAAAAAAGGCATTCCTTTTGGTGGGTTTGGGTTCTGCTGATCCTGATCGCCTTCGGCGGCGGCGTCATTGTGGGCCTGAAGCTGAATACCATGCCGCTGCCCAATGAGATGAAAGACCGGCTTTATCCCGTGCTGGAGTCCTATATCCCCGGCTCCACCGCGGTGCATGCTCCCGCGGCGCCCGCGCCCGTCCCGACACCCGCGCAGGAGATCGCTGCCGAAGCCGAAGCCCTGCCCGCGCCGGAAGAGACGGCTGTGCCGGCGGAGACCGCAGCGCCCGAAGCCGTAGAGACCTCCGCGCCCGAGAGTACGCCTGCGCCGACGGAGAAGCCCGAGGTGCTGGTGATGGAGGCGGCAGAGACTTTCAACACGAGTGAGGGCGCTGCCCTTGCGGACAGACAGACTCCCGCAGAAAAGAAGTATGTCGGCGTCAGCGCTGCGCTGAAACGCGCCCTCGAGCAGGCAAAAGTCGATGAGGAGGACGCGGACGTCAGCGGCGTTCTCCGCACAAAGGATGAAGACGGCAATCCTGTTTACAAGGTCAGCTTCAAAAGCGGCGAATACAGTTATGATTATATAATCGACGCTGTCAGCGGCGAAGTGGTGAGCTGGGAGAAATCCGGCTTTTCCCACGTGGAGTCCATGACATACGCGGCGACCTTCGCGGAGGAACCCGTGACCGAGACAGAGGCGGCGGCAATCGCGGAGACGCCGGCAGCCGAAGCGGTCGAAGTACCGGCAATCTCCGCCGCGCCTGTGCCCGCAAAGATTAAAATCACGGAAGAGCGGGCAAAAGAGATCGCCTATGAGCATGCCGGGGTAAAGGCCACGGAGGTCAGACGTGTCACCGCGCGCCCGGAGTTCGATGACGGCCTTGAATGCTACGACGTGGATTTCATGACTGCGGACGGCCGTTACGAGTACAAGATCGAGGCCTACACGGGCGAGATTCTGGAGTTCGAGCAGGAGCGCTGAGCGCCTGATCGGGAAACAAATGAGGCCGTCGGAGGGAACGGCGCATCATGCGCCGCGCTGTCCGACGGCCTTTCCTGTTTGTTTACACATTTTTGATGGACGCGGGCCTTTCCCGTGTGATATGATAAACAACCGCAAGCCGGATAAACATGATAAAGGTACTCCGCGAGGGATGAAAAAGACCATCCCCCGAAGGGATGATCTTTTTCATGGCACCCACGGGAGGATTCGCATGCATCGTTTGCCTTGCGTGGGACGGCAAACGATAGAGGTATTCGCCGGTGTGCGCACCGGCTCATGCACAGGCCCCCGGCCTGTGCGAGAATTATTCGAATCCTCCGCGAGGGATGAAAAAAGACCATCCCCGAAGGGATGATCTTTTTCATGGCACCCACGGGAGGATTCGAACCTCTGGCCTGCCGCTTAGGAGGCGGCCGCTCTATCCTGCTGAGCTACGTGGGCAAATCACAAGCCTATATATTTTACAGCAGAACAGAGGCAATGTCAACATAAGATTGCACGGAAGGGAAAACCTATGCTCAAACTCAGCAATATCAGGAAGGATTACGAGGCCGGCGACGCTGTTGTCCATGCCCTCAAGGGCATAGATCTGGAATTCCGGGAGAACGAATTCGTCGCCATCCTCGGTCATTCCGGCTGCGGCAAGACCACCATGCTCAACATCATCGGCGGTCTGGACCATTACACCGACGGCGACCTGATTATCAACAACAAATCCACCAAGCGCTTTACGGACGCCGACTGGGACGCTTACCGCAACCATTCCATCGGCTTTGTCTTCCAATCCTATAACCTGATCCCGCACCAGACGGTGCTGGCAAATGTGGAGCTTGCCCTGACCCTCTCCGGCGTCGGCCCCTCCGAAAGACGCCAGCGGGCGAGTGAGGCACTGGCCAAGGTGGGGCTGGGCGATCAGCTCCACAAGAAGCCGAGCCAGATGTCCGGCGGCCAGATGCAGCGCGTCGCTATCGCCCGCGCCCTGGTGAACAACCCCGATATTCTCCTCGCGGACGAGCCGACCGGCGCTCTCGATACCGAGACCTCCGTACAGATCATGGATCTTCTCAAGGAGATCTCCAAAGACAAGCTCATCATCATGGTCACCCACAACCCGGAGCTCGCCATGGACTACGCCAGCCGCATCATCCGTCTCAAGGACGGCGTCATCACCGATGACAGCGACCCTTACGACTCCGGCACCGGCGACACGGCGCAGTCTGTCCGCACCGCGCGCAAGGACAGAACCTCCATGAGCTTCTTTACGGCGCTGGCTCTCTCCACCAACAACCTGCTGACCAAGAAGGCGCGCACCGTCCTTACCGCCTTCGCCGGCAGCATCGGCATCATCGGCATTGCGCTGATCATGTCGCTGTCCAACGGCATCCAGAAATACATCGACAAGGTGCAGGAGGATACGCTGTCGAGCTACCCGCTCACCATCCAGGCCGAGACGGTGGACATAACCAGCATGATGACTTCCCTCATGGGCGTGCAGGCAGAGGCGGAAGAAAACCAGCACGAAAAGGACGCCGTCTATTCCAGCACGATCCTGTATGACATGATGAACTCCATGGTCTCGGCCGAGAAGCAGACGAACAACCTCAAGGCCTTTAAAAGATATATCGAAAACACGGACGCGGAGATCTCCTCGCACATCAGCTCCATCCAGTATTCCTATGACATGAACATGAACATCTATGCCGAGGACAGCGACGGGGAGCTTGTCAAAACCGACGTGACGGAGCTGATGCAGCGCGCCATGAGCGCAACCTTCGGCGGCGACTACAGCACCTATTTTGCCACCTTCGGTTCCGCCTACAACATGATGAACGCCTGGCAGGAGATGCTGCCCGGCGATAACGGCGAGACGATCAATCCGCTCCTGCGCAGCCAGTACGATCTGCTCTACGGCAAATGGCCGGAGAATTACGACGAGGTCGTTTTGGTCGTCGACAAGAACAACGAGGTCTCGGACCTGGTGCTCTACGCCCTCGGCCTTAAATCCAGCGGCAATCTCTCGGAGGACATGGAGACCTTTATCAATCAGGAAAACCTCAATACCGAGCTGGAGAGCTGGAGCTATGAAGATATCTGCAAGATGGTTTTCCGCTATATCTACCCCGCGGACGAATACCAGTACGACGAGGAAACGGAGGAGTATATCAGCGTGGCGGACGGCGATATCGGTCTGCGCACGCTTTTCAACAACGGCCTGCCCATCCGGATCGTGGGCATCATCCGTCAGAATGAGGACGCCACCGCCGGCATGATGTCCACCGGCGCGGTGGGCTATACCCATAAGCTGGTGGAGTACGTGGTGGGCGAGGCGGAAAAGAAGGAGCTTGTCAACCGCCAGCTGGCAAACCCGGAGACAGACGTGCTCAACGGCCTGCCCTTCCTCGACGAAAACGACGAGGCGGTGACCAAAGCCCGCAAGATAGAGGCTGCGAAGGATTACATCGCCAATGCGGACGAGGAAAAGCTGGGCAAGCTCTATGTGGAGTATATGACCGTCCCGGAGGATGATTATATCGAAGAGCAGCTGGACGAGCAGATGAAGGATACCACCCGCAAGGATATCGAGGATATGGTGCTGGAGTACTATCCCCAGTATTCCTCCTTCCTCAAGGAAATGGACGACGATACGCTTTTTGATTATGTGCGCCGAATGATCTCCGAGCAGGTAAAGGAGGCGTACGCCGTCCGGATGCGCGACATGTACGGCTACCTCTCCGACAGTGAGCTCGCCAAAGACTTTGAGCTGCTGAGCCTGGAGGACGACGATTATATCTGGCTTTACGAGAACGCAATGCCGCCGGTATACTCCGACAGCACCCTGCGCAAGAATCTCAAGGCCCTCGGTTACGTTGACCTTGAAAACCCCAGCATCATCAACATCTACGCCTCGAGCTTCGAGGACAAGGACGCGATCGCCAAGGCGATCACGGCTTACAACGACAGTGTGGACGAAGAGGATCAGATCGAGTATACCGATCTTGTCGCGCTGCTGATGAAGTCCGTGTCCTCCATCATCAAAGCCATCAGCTATGTTTTGATCGCGTTTGTGGCGATCTCTCTGGTCGTCTCGTCCATCATGATCGGCATCATCACCTATATCAGCGTGCTTGAGCGCACAAAGGAAATCGGCATTCTGCGCGCAATCGGGGCCTCCAAGCGCGACGTCTCCCGCGTCTTCAACGCCGAGACCTTTATCATCGGTCTCTTTGCTGGACTCATCGGCATCGGGATCACCCTGATTCTGAATATCCCCATCAATATTGTGGTCAAGGATCTCACCGGGATCGCAAATCTGCGGGCAAAGCTTCCGCTGCTCGGCGCGCTGGGGCTTATCGCGGTGAGCGTGCTGCTGACCTTTGTGGCGGGGCTTATCCCCTCGGGCCTGGCCGCGAAGAAGGATCCGGTGGAGGCACTGCGCAGCGAGTAAACATTCCTGTCGCGCAAACGTATTGTATCAATATCATTTCATCGTTTACAAAATAGTCATTGACTTTGAAGCTTTTCAGGCGTATAATACGCATCACTGGAGATGGGCGGCATCCCATCGGTGTGATCGGCACCTTAACCCGGAGAGCATGACCAATTTCCTTGCGAGCCGCCGGCGGCTTCGTAGCCGGAGGTTGACCGGGCAACAACAGTCAGGGCATCGACTTATAGAACGCCCGGCTGAAAACCGATTGAATCGCCCGCCTCATGCGCCGAAGCTGCGCGGGGCGAGGCGTGTTTCCGGCAACTCCAAGCTTGTTACATAACATCATATGGATTGCTAATTGACCCCTTCCTTTGCGGAAGGGGTCGTCTTTTATGGAAAACACTTGACAAACGGGCAAACGAAAACGATAATAACCAAATATAACGCCCACCCTCGGCGGGACTTCCCGGAGATGAAGCAAACAATGAAAAACGAGCTGCGCGAAAACCGCTCTGTAAGGGCGATTGTTTTGAATATGCTGATCGCGGCCGCCAGCCTCTTTCTCAACGGCTTCGGCATCTATCTGACCATTCAGGCCAATATCGGCGCGGGGCCCTGGGATGTGCTCAGCCTGGGCGTGTCCAAAGCGCTCGGTATCCTCTACGGCACGGCCTCTATCGCCATTTCCTTTGCCATCCTCGGTATGGATATCCTCCTGCGGGAGCCGATCGGCATCGCCATGTTTATTGACGCCGTCGTGGTGGGCAAGTCCGTGGACTTCTTCAATTCCATCAACGCCGTGCCGACGTGCAAGTCGATCTGGATTGGCATCCCCGTCATGCTTCTGGGACTTGTCATCATGGGCTATACGCAGTATACATACATGATCGCATCCCTGGGCTGCGGCCCGCGGGATACGCTGCTGGTCGGCCTTGCCAAACGGGTAAAGCGCATACCCATCGGCGCGGTGAGCATCGCGATCCTGAGCCTTGCCACTCTGATCGGCTGGCTGCTGGGCGGCCCCGTCGGCATCGGTACGCTGATCTGCGCCTTCTGCACGGGTCCCATTATGCAGATGGCCTTCTTGAGCGTCCGCTTCGACGCCACGCGCGTGCATCATCAGCGCCTGCGGGATTCGTTCAGAGTCGTGCTGTCACGGTGAGGCTTTCCGAGCCTTGACCAGAAACAGCGGAGTGGAGGCGAAGTTCAGCTTCTCTTCCTCCGACCAGAGCTTCCGCCAGATATCCTCGTCCGCCTCGGCCTTGAGCCCGAGCTTTTCCAGAACCGCCAGATCCCAAGCGGGACGGCGGATCGCGGAGAGCGGTACGCGGCGGGCGATATCCTCCATCACGTTGAAATTCTCGCCCACGTTCTGATCCCATACGCCCTGCTCGGCGCTGTTGACCCTGTCGCGTTCAAAGGCCGTCTGCGCCGACTCGTCGAAGAGATAGGCGTACCAGTTGGCGTCAAAATTCAGCAGCAGTCCGCCGGGGTTCAAGACCCGCGCCCATTCGGCGTAAGCGCGCGCTGGGTGCGGCAGATTCCAGGTGAGATTGCGGCTGATCACTGCGTCAAAGCACTGCGCGGGGAAGGTGAGGGCTTCCGCGTTCATTTCCATGAAACAGATCTCGCCGGAGAGTGCTCCGGCGTTTTTCTTTGCCTCTTCGAGCATGGCGGGCGTCAGGTCGATCGCCGTCACGGCGTAACCCAGCTCACGGAGCAGGATCGCAAAGAAGCCCGGTCCGGTGCCGACCTCCAGAACCCGCAGCTCTTCCGAGCGGCATGCGGGAAAATGCCGCGCGATCTCCTCACGCAGACAGCTTCTCCAGCGCTCCCGCTGGATTGTGGCAAGCTCCAGCCTGTTGACCTCGGAATAACCCGCCGCACGGCCTGTCCAGTATTCCCGGTTTTCTTCAAGAATCGTTTTATTCCCCATTGCAATCATAGCAATACCCCGCGCCCAAACAGGTGCGGGGTATTGCGTCGGTCATTTTTTTAAAACGCCGTCCGAACGGATGTCTTTTTCACGATCCGAATCAGATCAGGTTCAGAATCAGGGTCAGGATAACGAAGGCAAGGGCAAACCACTTGGTCGCCTTGGCGAGCTTCGCGTCCAGCGTCTTGGCCTCTCCCTTGGAGAGGAAGGTCTCCGCGCCGCCGGAGATGGAGCCGGACAGACCGGCGCTCTTGCCGCTCTGCATAAGCACGATGACGGTGACGGCCAGACCGGACAGAACCTGAAGAATGGTGAAAAAGATAGTAAGACCAGACATTATTTTCAATCCTTTCGATTTGTCACATTTTTAGAGCCTTGTCAGTATAGCACAGGGCTTTGCACTTTTCAAGCTTTTTTTATTATTTTTTACGGTTTCATCATAAACACCCATGCGTCATAAATCGCACCATGACGCATGATAGCTTATAACGCATTGGTGTTTTTTCGCATCTGTTTCGGTTGCCGCGCCAGCGGCGAGAAACAGGCGCTTGAATCATATATTTACTGTGCAAGCGGAGCTTTCACAGTAAATAGTCCCGGACAGAACAAAACCCTCACAGATACGGCCTGAGAGCGGTCTCCCATGCGCGTGTCAGTTTTTCCAAAGACCAGGCGGCGTTGGCCGGACTGGTGGAGGGAAGGCAGGCGGCCGGGCATCCGCAGGCAGGCTCCATATATTGACGGTACATCTCCCAGGATTTCTTCCCGTTGCAGAAAACCTGCCGGATATCCGCGGCGGAAAAGATGGGGCTGAGGTCATTCGGGATCACCTGTCCGATGCTTGCGTCGGAGGAGCCCTCGATCTCGCAGCGGGCGATGGTATCCCACAGTGCAATTCCGTTTCGCAGCAGCATATCGCGCTTTTCCGGGATATCCTTCGGCGTCTCGCAGCCGAGCACACCCGCCATCACCCGCCAGAAGCGGTTTTGCGGATGGCCGTAGAAAAAGCGCTGCTCCCGTGACTTTACCGAGGGGAAGGAGCCGAGGATCAGAATCCGGGAATTGCCGTCATAGAGCGGCGGAAAGGGGTGTTGAATGGTTTCCCGCATGGCATTCGTGCTCATAAAGCGTCCGGCTCAACCGGCTTGCCGTCCCGGTCGAGCTCCTGATACGTGAAGGAGCAGTAACCCGGACGGATGATCTGGTTTCCCGTGATGTAGTAGCGCAGCTCCGTTTTCTTGTAATAAAGGGTGTCGACGATGGTCTCGCCGAGAAGAGCGGCCCTGCGGGCCATATCGTACCAGCTCTCATCAAGATCCGGGAAAAGCTCCCGCACGCTGCGGCCCAGCATTTCCTCCAGAGGATTTCCGGCGCGGCGTTCGAAAAGATGGTTGGCATAGAACAGCGTGGCGTCCGTGACCTTCCGGCTGCGATCGGCGTGAACCTGATAGACCGCGTACGAAATGGGAAGATTGTCGTAAAGCCGGAAGAAATCGGAGCTGCGCGACTGACGGTTTCCGACCGGCACGTGGTCGTCGTGGTCGGCCAGCAGACGCATCTCGGCGCTCTGCGCCAGCTCGTCCAGATCCTCAAACTCGGAATACAGCGCGTAACCGAGAGAGAGGTACAGGGTGACCGCCATGCCGTCGACCTCCTGAATGCTGTCGGCGACCCGCTTGATCATGCCGCGGATCTCCGAAAGCTCGCGCCTGTCACGAATCTGATGCAGGATCACAAACTCATAGCCGTTGATGCGGCCGACGGAAGAGGTGAGGCCGAACATTTTCCTGAGCCGATCGCCCAGCACGGCGATCAGCTTGTCGCCGAAGTCATATCCGTATTGATGGTTGACGGCGCTGATGTCGTCGATGGATACATGCAGCCGCATGAAGTCCGTGCCGCGCAGGTAGTACTCATCCTGAAAGGCATGAATCTGTTCGGAAAGGCCGCGGGAGTTGAGAAGACCCGTCATCTCGTCCCGACTCGCGGTTTCAAGCCCCCGGACGTCGTTGACGGTCAGAAGACCTCTGTCAATAAAACAGCCGAGCAGACCGACAATATCGCCCGCCTCGTTGAAAAGCGGCGTCTTGTTGGCAAGGATCTCCCGGTTTTCCCCGTTGGATATGCAGCGGCCGGGGATGTTGTGTGTGGTGATGCCCTCGTTGATGACGCGAAGGGATGGACATGCCAGCCCAGCTCCTCGTCCGTTTTGCCGATCACGTCCTGATCGGAGCCGAAGCCGTAGTATTCCAGAAAACCGCGGTTGACGCCGAGGAAGCGCCGCTCACGATCCTTCCAGAACATGCGCACAACATCGGACTGAATCAGGTTTTTCCACAGCATTTCGGGCGGACAATTGTTTTCGTCCGCATTTTCCGTTTCGCAGAGACGGAAGGGGGCGAGCTCGGCGCGCGCGTCGTGGATCAGCTCCAGCAGGATGCCGGGGCGGTAACGCATGACAATGAACTGCTTCCAGTCGTACTGTCCGTCGCTCACCAGGCAGCGGAAGCATCCGGAAATCGCGTTGTGGCCGGAGGCGTTGAGCCGCGCATCGAGGGTGGAGATATCATAGAACTGCAGGATGCGCTCCTGATCCTCCCGGAAAACCTGCGTGCGGGCAAAATCCACCGCCAGCGCCGCGATACCCTCGCGCCCCTTGGTGAGGTAATCCGTCCGCCCGACATACAGGGGCGTGATGCAGTCCTTCTCCAGGTCGATCAGGGTAATGCGGTCGAAAAGCGTATAGAGCTGGCGAAGCCCCTCGTCAAGATGCGTGGTACTCGCCGCCTGGGAAGCCTGGGAGAGGTTATTGAGCTGCATCAGCACGCAGAAAGCGCCGCGCCGTCTTGCAACGCACCTGGTTTTCAGCTCGTAATACTCATCGTGTGAGACAAACAGCATCCGCCCCAGACCCTTGTCGCGGGTGCTCTTGAGAAGATTGACCACGCGCTCCGGCATCAGCGCGAGCGCAAGCGTGGCGCCCGGTTCCGCATTGCGGAAATCCTCCTGCAGAAGCTCGGCCCCGCGCAGATTCTGCTCAAAGGCGGTGTTGGAGAAGAGCAGAGAGAAAAAATCCCGGCGCATTTCCACCAGCGCCAGCGGAATGCTGTTGAGCTGACGGGCTGTGACGAGCTGTTTTCTCTCCTTCTGATCGAGGAGGGGCAGGGAGCTGAGAAAATCAATGCGGCCCAGATCGTCATAGTATTTCCGGTGCAGCGGGAGCTCAACGGCGACGCCCTTTTCCCGCAGATGCTCAAGCGCCTTCGCGTAGGGCATCGGCGCGCCGAAGTAGTAACCCTGCACCTTCTCGCAGCCGATATCGCGGAGGTAGAGGAATTGCTCCTCCGTCTCAACGCCCTCGGCCAGCGTATGAATATCGATCTCCTTCGCCATGTGGATGATCGATGTCAGGATACGGCGGGAGCGGCGGTCGAGGGAGCTGAGGAAGCGCATATCCAGCTTGAGCTCGTCAAAAGAATAATCCTTGAGCATGTTGAGCGAGGAATAACCGCTGCCGAAATCGTCCATCCAGACTTGATAACCGGCCTCGTGGAAGCGGTCAACCACCTCGTGCATCAGTCCCTCCTGCTCGCCCAGAATACTCTCGGTGATTTCAATATAGAGAAAATCGTGCGGGATCTGAAAGGCGCTGACCTGCTGGTCCACCACGGAGAAGATATCGCAGCAGCTGAAGTCCAGGCGCGACAGGTTGACGGACACGGGAATCGGCGTCTCCCCGCTGTCGATACTGCGGCGGAGCTGACGGCAGACCTCGCGGATAATATGGCTGTCCAGAAGATGGATGCGCTTGTCCTGCTCCAGCACGGGGATGAACTGATCAGGGCGCAGTATCCCAAACTCGGGATCGACCCAGCGCGCCAGAGCCTCGAAGCTGCACAGCCGCCCGGAGATCGTGCGGATCACGGGCTGATAATAGGCCTGGATACTGCCGTTTTGAAGCGCCGAATCGAAGCCGGCGCGTATAAACTGTTTCAGACTCTCTTTCAAGGGATGCTCCTTTCAAAAGCATGGTTGTCAGGGTGACTGAAAAAACCCCGAAAGCGGGTTCGGCTTACTATACAGGAACGTGCCGCACCTGTCAACCGGAAAAGCGGAAGTTTTACAGCTTATTTATAAAGGAAACGCTGAATAAATCCCCGTGCACATCCTGACGATGTGTTTTCCGCCTGACTTTGCCTGAAAAGCTCGAAATACACAAAGTATTCCTTCGCTTTTCAGGCTTCGCCAGACAAAAAATCCACTCGCCAATCTGCACACGTCGATTTGATCAGCGCTTCCATAACCGTACTTTCTCCATAGGTTTTTCCAGGCATGACCAAAAATCCGGAACCGGATCATGATTCGCCGCAAAAACGCTTGAAGAAAGCGTGCAGGATATGCTATTATTTTTCAGGAAACGCTGAATAAATCGCCGCGCACGTCTTGACGGCATCTTTTCCGTCTGATTTTGTCTCGAAATCTTGATGTACACGAAGTACATCTGCGATTTCTCACCTTCATCAGGCGAAAAATCTGCTCGTCAATCCGCACACTTCGATTAATTCAGCGCTTCCCCAAAACGCCGAAAAGGAAAAGACAACCATGAGAAAAGACCCCCATGACGCCTCCGGCTTTGTGCTGCTCTCGGATATGATCCCGCATGTCGTGCAGGAGATCCGCTATTTTACCACCTACAATTTCATCGGCGACAGGATCGACGGCTATGAGGAGCCGATCGCTCTGCTGACGAAGGAAGCCGCCCGCGCGCTCAAGGCCGTCAGCAGCGAGATGATGGTGAAGGGATTCCGCCTCAAGATCTATGACGCCTACCGGCCCGAGACGGCGGTCCGGCACTTCATCCTCTGGGGCCTTGAGGACGGAGATGTGCGCATGAAGCCCTTCTTTTACCCGGATCTGGATAAGGAACTCCTTTTTTCCAGCGGGTATATCGCGCGGCGCTCCAGCCACAGCCGAGGCAGCACGGTGGATCTGACGCTGCTGGACATGATGACGGGGAAGGAGCTGGATATGGGCAGCCCCTTCGACTTCTTCGGCGACGTCTCCCATCCCGATTACCGCGGCATCACGCCCGAGCAGTTTGACAACCGCATGTTTCTGCGCGAGGCCATGCTGCGAAACGGCTTTGTGCCCTTTGATACCGAGTGGTGGCACTTCACCCTCCGGGACGAGCCCTATCCCGACACTTATTTCGATTTCCCGGTGACGATGGATTCGCTGCGGAAATAGATACAAAAAATCTCTTGACACTTTAACGCTTTAGTGCTATGATCCACCCATAAACCGAAGAGCGGGAGGAGTACTCCGCAAGCTGTTTTCTTTCAGAGAGCTGCCGGGTGGTGCGAGGCGGCGGAAAATGCACGGAGGAATGGACCCGCGAGGGCGAACAGAACGGGGGCAACCCTCAGTATGGGAGACGGAGCCGGCGATCCGTTATCATAGGGCCGGCGTGTGATTGCACGCATGAGTGGGCGCGTTCGCGCCAAGCCGGGTGGTACCGCAGGAGCTTATCGCTCTTGTCCCTGCGTTTTTGCAGAGGCAAGGGCTTTTGTTTTGCCTCTGACATCTAAGAAAAGGAGCGATCCCCATGTCCGAAAACAAAGTCCCCTACAAAACCTATCTTGAAGAGAACGAGATTCCGAAAGCCTGGTACAATCTCCGGGCCGACATGAAGGTAAAGCCCGCGCCGCTGCTCAATCCCGGCACCGGCAAACCCCTTACGGCAGAGGAGCTCACTCCCATCTTCTGTGAGGAGCTGGTGAAGCAGGAGCTGGACAACGACACCGCATATTTTCCCATCCCGGATGATATCCTGGAATTTTATAAGATGTACCGCCCCTCGCCGCTGGTGCGCGCCTACTGCCTGGAGAAGGTGCTGGACACCCCGGCAAAGATCTACTACAAGTTTGAAGGCAACAACACCTCCGGCAGCCACAAGCTCAATTCCGCCATCGCCCAGGCCTTCTATGCCAAGAAGCAGGGGCTCAAGGGTGTCACCACCGAGACCGGCGCCGGCCAGTGGGGCACGGCCCTGTCCATGGCCTGTGCGTATCTGGGGCTGGACTGCAAGGTCTTCATGGTCAAGATCAGCTATGAGCAGAAGCCTTTCCGCCGCGAGGTCATGCGCACCTACGGCGCCAGCGTCACGCCTTCTCCCTCCATGGAGACGGAGGTCGGCAGGAAGATCCTGGCCGAGCATCCCGGCACCACCGGCTCCCTCGGCTGCGCCATCTCCGAGGCTGTGGAGGTCGCCACAAAGAATCCCGGCTACCGCTACGTGCTGGGCAGCGTTCTGAACCAGGTGCTTCTGCATCAGAGCATTATCGGCCTGGAGACCAAGGCTGCTTTTGACAAGCTCGGCGTCAAGCCCGACATCATCATCGGCTGCGCGGGCGGCGGCTCCAATCTTGGCGGCCTGATTGCCCCGTTTATGGGGGAGAAGCTGCGCGGCGAGGCCGACTACCGTATCATCGCGGTGGAGCCCGCCTCCTGCCCGAGCTTCACCCGCGGCAAATTTGCCTACGACTTCTGCGACACCGGCATGATCTGCCCGCTGGCCAAGATGTACACGCTGGGCAGCGGCTTCATCCCCTCGCCGAACCACGCGGGCGGCCTGCGCTTCCACGGCATGTCCACCACCCTGAGCCAGCTCTACCATGACGGCTTCATGGAGGCCCGCGCGGTGGAGCAGACCTCCGTCTTCGAGGCGGCGGAGCTCTTCGCCCGCTCTGAAGGCCTTCTCCCCGCGCCGGAGAGCAGCCACGCCATCCGCGCCGCCATCGACGAGGCGCTCAGGTGCAAGGAGACAGGGGAGGAGAAGAACATCCTCTTCGGCCTCACAGGTACCGGCTACTTCGACCTCAAGGCCTACGAGCAGTATAACGACGGCAAGATGACCGACTACATCCCCACGGATGAGGATCTGGCGAAGGGCTTCGCGGGACTGCCCAAAATCGATGCGTAAAGGAAGGAACGGCATTGTCGAACGAGAAGAAAATGTTAAAGGACGAAAAGCTTGAAAACGTGAGCGGCGGCGCGATCCGCCCGAAATACGTCAGCAGCTTCTTCTGCGAAAAGTGCGGAAAGACCATCCGCCTCAACGGCGTCTACACGCTGGAGCGGGCGAAGGAAGAGCATGAGCGGAAGGAACACAGCGGAAAGAAGAAATAAGATTAAAAACGGGGGAACAGGGCGTGCCTGCTCTCCCGTTTCAACTTGCCGATCCTATGCCTGATGACAGCGCGTTTTTCCGCTGCTGCTGATTAAATCACGTCGATCTGGCAGCTTTTCATGGTTTCCAGCGCGGCCTCGTGCAGCGCGGGGGTGACCCCGGCGCAGCAGGCGGAATCCACCGCAATCGGCGCTTCCGGGAAAAATGCCTTCAGGATCAGGGCGTTGCTCACCACGCAGATGTCGGTGCACAGGCCGATGAGCTCAATCGTGAAATCCTCGCCGTCGGCAAATTCGGCCATCAGCCGCGGCAGCGCCGTGGAGCCGAAGGTGTACTTCTGCAGCCTGGCGTGCGGCTTTTCCTCAATTGCGGCGGCTATCGCCCCGTTGAGCTCCCAGCCCGGCGTGCCGTAGATGCAGTGCGGCACCGGCAGCTTTTTGCCCTCGGCGGTCTCAAGATAATCCTCAAAGTGGGTGTCGAAGGTGACGAACAGCTCCCCATCAAAGCCGCGGATCTTTTCCACAGCGGCGGGAATGATGGCCTGCGCCTCCTTGCTGCCCAGCGCGCCGTCCACAAAATCCTTCTGCATATCGACAACGACAAGAAAATGCCTCATGATGTTTCTCCCTTTCTGCTGATTAAACACCCATGCGTTATAAATCGCACCACGACGCATGAAAGCTCATAACGCGTGGATGTTTTTCGCATCTGTTTCGGTTGCCGCGCCAGCGGCAAGAAACAGGCGTTTGAATCAAATGTTTACTGTGGAAGCGGAGCTTTCACAGTAAATGGCTTTGCTGCATTTTACCCGAAAAAAACGCGGATGGCAAGTCCGAATCCGGAAAAAGAACCCGGTTTTCCGCGCAGTTATTCTTTCCAAAAAAACCATCAAATCTTTCTCTCTCCGGGGCTTGCAGGCGTCCGATGGCTGTGTTATAATTAACATAACATGTCAAAACCGACAGTTATGAACATACCAGACTTCGCAATGGAGATTGATAGAGATGAAAAAACTGAGAGAGAGAGTCGTTGTCACCCTTGCGCTTGCCCTGTGCATCGCGTTTGTGCTCCCCGGGCTGTGCGCCTCGGCGGAAAATATCGGCACCTATCCCGTGGGGGAGGAGATGGGCTGGATCACGTTTTATGAAAGCCGCCTGCCCATCATCAACTGTGTGCTCAACTCCGGCAATCTCCCTGCCAACGTGGAAATGTACTGGGACGAGAACGGCGTCTATCTGACCGGCGTTCCCGAGACGATGGGCTCCTTTGTCGCCGAGTATTATGTGTTTACGGACGAGGGCGTTTCCCCCGCTTATGTGAGCTTCACCGTCGGCGCTGAGGCTACCCCCGTGCCCAACCAGAATATTGTCATTACCAAGAGCCCTACGGGGGAGCATGTTGAGGTCGGCGGTACGGCCAAATTTGTCGCGCGCGCCCAGAATGCCGAGCGGATCGTGTGGCGCATCGTCAGCAACGATACCACCACCACCGTCAAGGCGGCCGACGGGCCGCAGTATTTCCCCGGCCTGCAGGTGAGCGGGCTTGACAGCGCGACGCTGGTTCTCGGCAACATCCCGCAGAGCATGGACGGCTGGCGCGTGGAGGCCCAGTTCTGGAACGGCAACAAGCATGCCGAGTCCTACGGCGCCGAAATCACCATTGTTGACGGAAACGGCGTTCCTGTCCGTCAGGCTGTTACACCCACGCCCGCACCCATCATCACGCCCGCGCCGACCTTCGTGCCGCCCTCGCTGAGCGGGAACGATCTGCCCGTCGACAGCGAAGCCAGAACTGCCAATATCATGATCCAGCCTCAGGGAGTGGAGCTGCTGCCCGGTGAGAACTATACGCTCTCGGTGATTGCGACCTCGCCCAATAACGGCACGCTCAGCTACCAGTGGTACAGCGCCGCGACCAACAACCGCAGCGCGGCCCTGCCCATCAGCGGCGCTTCCGACGCCTCCTATACCATCAACCAGACCGACGGCACCGCCTACTACTGGGTCGCCGTCTGGAACACCAGGGACGGCGCGCGCAGCCAGGCTGTGTATTCCGACGCTGCGCAGGTCACCATCGTCGTGCCCGCAACGCCCACGCCCATTCCCACGCCCACGCCCACGCCTACGCCCGCGCCGCGCCCCGCAACGCCCTCCAACATCAGCTTCCAGCTCGTGCTGTTCGGCATTATCGGCGTGCTTGCGCTCGTCGCGCTCATCGGCGTTGTGATCTATCTGCGCGCGGACGCCAAGCAGAAAGCCGCAGAAGAGGAAGAGGATAAAAGAAAATAAAAGATGAATAACAGAGCGTTCCCCGATTCCGGAGCGCTCTGTTATTCTGCTGCGCGGTAAAGGAAAGAATTTCCTTGGCATAGAATGATGGTAAAAAAATACAAGCCTGAAAAAGGAGGCTTACCTATATGAAACAGGATCTGCTCGATCTGCTCAGGGAGCGCGGACGCGGTGAAATGCCAAAGGTGCTTCTGGCAGCGGCGGAGTGCGCGCCCCTGTCCAAAACCGGCGGACTTGCGGATGTGATCGGCATCCTGCCGAAGGAGCTCAAAAGGCTCGGCGTCGACGCCCGCGTCATTACCCCGTACCACCGCTGCATCAAGGACAGCTGCGCGTCCGAGGTGGAGCATCTCTTTGATTTCCGGATCTGGCTCGGCTGGCGAAACGCCTATGTGGGTATCGAGAGGATCATCTGCAACGGCGTTACCGTTTACCTCGTTGATAACGAGGACTATTTCAACGACGCGATCTATCGCGGCGGCCTGCGGGAGGGGGAGCAGTATTCCTATTTCACCCGCGCCGTGCTGGAGGCTCTGCCCCGGCTTGACTTTGCGCCGGATGTGATCCACTGCAACGACTGGCACACCGCCATGATGCCGATGCTGGGGCATATCCAGTACCGGGGAAGGATGCAGGATCATGTCAAATATCTGCTGACGATCCACAATATCGCTTTCCAGGGGAATTTCGGCTTTGATTTTGTCCAGGATATGTTCGGCGTCGATCCCTGCTATTACACGCCGGAATTTCTTGAGCTCAACGGCAGCGCCTCCTATCTGAAGGCGGGCTGCGTCTTTGCCGACCGCATCAATACCGTCAGCCCCAGCTATGCCTCGGAGATCAAGACGCCCGCGTTCGGCTTCGGGCTGGAGGGCGTTCTCAACGCAAGACGTGCCGTGCTCTCGGGCATCATCAACGGTATTGACCGGGACTTTTTCAATCCGGAGACCGATCCCGCCCTGCCCGCCCGCTTCAGCGCGAAGGACAGGAGCGGCAAGGCGGCCTGCAAGAGCATGCTGCAAAAGGGAATGGGGCTGGAGCAGCGCCCGGATGTACCGCTGTTCGCCATGGTTACCCGCATGACGGAACAGAAGGGCTTCGATCTCGTGGTCTGTGTGCTGGACGATATGATGTGCCGGGAGGATATGCAGTTCATGATCCTCGGCACAGGGGATGAACGCTTTGAAAAGTTTATGGCCGCAGCCGAAAACCGCTATCCCGGCAAGCTGAGCGCCTATATCGGGTATAAGGAGGAGCTGTCCCATCTCGTCTACGCCGCAAGCGATTTCTTCCTTATGCCCTCGCGCTTTGAGCCCTGCGGCCTGAGCCAGATGATCGCCATGCGCTACGGTTCCGTGCCCATCGTGAGAGAGACGGGGGGCCTGCGCGACACGGTAATCCCCTATAATCGCTTTCCGGTGGAGGGCGACGGCCTCTCCTTCATCAACTTTGACGCCTGGGAAATGCGGGACGCCATGCGTCTTGCCATGGCGTGCTACAAGGATCAGGAAATCATGGACGGTCTCATCGGCCGCGCCATGCGGAAAAAATTCGGCTTTGAAAACTCGGCCGAGGAATACGCGAGATTGTACTTATGGATGCTGTAAAAGACAAAATCTATACCGTCTATTTCGGCGGGAAATACTCTGAGGACTGGTCGGAGGACTATACCCTCTCCGTCCACTATGAAAACCGCCGGCAGGTGAAGGCCATGCGTGTGGACGGACGCTGGATCCCCGTGGACGGAGACCCGCAGATCTGCGCCCTGCTGCTCTCGCCGTTCTGCCCGCAGCTGATGCAGGATTACTTTCAGGCGTCGGCCTCAGTCTATGCAGCCATTCATGACTGCCTCGCCCGCGGCTCAAAGCTGGAACGCCTCCGCGAAAACTTCCAGGCGACGGGGATGCCGCTTGCCGCGCCGGAGCTGATGCGCATTCTGATGGACGACTGCGGCCTGCGCCTTGAGCTTGCCTACCGCATCACCGCGGCCTGCTGCGACGATCTGAGCTGTACCGGGGTCCAGCCGCAGTATATCAAGGCTTATCAGCCGCGCACCGCCCATGTTGTCAGTATCCTTCGCCGCACGGTGGATGCTGTGCCCGCGCTCATCCATGATACCCGCCTTCTCGAGTACCGCAGCCATTACGGCGCGGTGCGCGTGGGCTGGGATCTTCGCCTTGCCTTTCGCTGCCGCGGCGGGCGCATCACCCGCGCGGAGCTCGTGCTCTGGGGCGACGATTTTGAGCACAGCTGGTCCATGGAGCGGGACGGCGACGTCTATTATCTGAACATGCCCCTGCCGGAGCAGCCGAAGGCCCTCTGGTATGCCTTTTATGTGGAGACGGAGAGCAGCGCCCACTGGCTGTGCCCGGATGAGACGGGCTACTTCGGGCAGATCTGCCCCCGCAGGGAGAGCGGCTTCCGCCTGACGGTGTACGCGCCGGACTTCCAGACGCCCGCCTGGTTCCGCCGCAGCATCATGTACCAGATTTTCCCGGATCGTTTTGCTTTCTCAAACGACGATACCGCCGAAAAGGGAATCGCTTATCATGTGAGCCTGGGACAGTCCCCCGAGCTGCACAAGAGCCTGGACGAACCCGTGCGCTATCTGCCGCGCAGCTTTGAGCAGTTTTACCACCCGGACGATTTTTACGGCGGCACCTTCAAGGGCATCGAGGCAAAGCTGCCCTATCTGAAGAATCTCGGCGTGAGCTGCATCTATCTCAACCCGATTGTGGAGGCACGCTCAAATCACCGCTACGACACCTCCGATTATACCAAGCCCGACCCCATCCTCGGCACGACGGAGGATTTTGAGCACCTGTGCGCGGCGGCGAAGGAACAGGGCATCCGTATCCTGCTCGACGGCGTCTATTCCCACACCGGCTGTGACAGCATCTATTTCGACCGCTACGGCAATTACGGCGGAAACGGCGCCTGCAGCGGGCCGGAGTCCCCCTATTTCTCCTGGTATGATTTCCATCATTTTCCGGACGAGTACCGGAGCTGGTGGGGCTTTGACGACCTGCCCGAGGTGAATGAACACGATCCCCGCTGGCTGCGGTATGTCGTCACCGGCAAAGACAGCATCATGAAGCTCTGGCTCCGCCGCGGCGCCTCCGGATGGCGGCTCGACGTGGCGGATGAGCTGCCGGACGATGTGCTTTCGACCATGCGCAAGGCCGTCAAGGAGACGGATTCCGACGCCCCCATCATCGGCGAGGTCTGGGAGGATGCCGTCATCAAGGAGAGCTACGGCTCCAGACGCCAGTACGCGCTGGGCACGGCCCTCGACTCGGCGATGAACTATCCGCTGCGCTCCGCGGTCATGGCCTTCGCACATTTCGACATGAACGCGTATGAGCTGCGGGATTTCCTGATCGGTCAGCAGATGAATTACCCCTGGCCCTTCTATTATTCGCTGATGAATCTCATGGGCTCCCACGATGTTCCAAGACTGAAAACCGTTCTGGCCTGTCCGTTCAATCTGCGCACGCTCAGCCGGGAGGATCAGCTTGCCGTGACATATACGCAGGAAGAGCTGGATCGCGCGGAAAAGCTGGAGAAGATGTGCGCGGCCCTGCAGTTCAGTCTTCCCGGCGTCCCCAGCATCTACTACGGGGATGAGCAGGGGATGGAGGGCGTAGGCGATCCCTTCAACCGCGCCCCCTTCAAGGAGGGAAGCAAGGACCTGCACGAATGCTATGCCCGCCTGGGCGCTCTCAGGAACAGCGCGGCGGCCCTCTCCACGGGCAGGGCGCTCTTCTTTGCCGACAACAGCGAGGTGCTCCTGGTTCTGCGCTATATCACCGACGGAAAGGACATCTTCGGCGAAGAGAGCGAGAACAGCGTTTGGCTCTGTGTCGTCAACCGCACGGATGCTGAAAGGCCTTACAGCGTGGATTGCAGCGCAGCAGGGCTCGGCGTCTATTCCGGAATCGCGCAGCCGATTTCGGGTGAAATCATAAAGCTTGGATAATCCTTCTGCCAACATATAGGGAAACGCTGCATAAATCGCCGCGCACGTCTTGACGGCATCTTTTCCGCCTGACTTTGCCTGAAAAACTTGAAATACACAAAGTATTCCTGCGCTTTTCAGGCTTCGTCAGCCAAAAAATCTGCTCGCCCATCCGCACGCTCCGATTTCATCAGCGCTTCCATAGCCATTATCAAACAGGGGAGGAAAAAACTCCCCTGTTTGGTTAAAATTACTGAAATCATGAATTATCGGTGGATTCAGACGAGAAATACTTGAAATTATACAAGCGCTTGTATATAATCTTCGCCGGAAACAGAAGATATAGTATGGCATACAGGAGAGAGAGAAATGAAGTGTCCGTTTTGCGGTTATACCGAGAGCAAGGTGATCGACTCCCGCCCCGCGGAGGAGAGCACAACGATCCGCCGTCGGCGAGAGTGCCTTGCCTGCCAGAAGCGTTTTACCACCTATGAGATTATCGAGCGCCTGCCCCTCGTCGTCGTCAAGCGCGACGGCAGCCGTCAGTCCTTTGACAAGGTCAAGCTCATCAACGGCATGGTGCGCGCCTGTGAAAAGCGCCCTGTCTCCCTTGCCACACTGGAGGGAATTGCCGACGATATCGAGCAGGAGCTTCAGAGCAATCTGGAGCGCGAGATCAGCACCGTCGAGATCGGCGAGATGGTCATGTCCCGCCTCAAGAATGTGGATGAAGTGGCTTATGTCCGCTTTGCCTCCGTCTATCGCAGCTTCAAGGACATCAACACCTTCATGGAAGAGCTGACCAAGCTCCTCACCGAAAAATAAGATCAGAAGATACTGCCGGGTCTGACATGCTCCATGTCGGCGATGCAGTCAAGATGATAGTGCAGCCGCTCAAAGGCAGCCGGCACGGCGCGGTATTCGCCGCCCTTGAGCGCCTGGAGCGTTTCGTAAAACACGTCGCTGGTCTCGTCCAGCTCCGGATGGCGCAGGACGATCTGCGTATAGTC
>ONVI01000090.1 GCA_900321275.1 uncultured Eubacteriales bacterium
GAGACCCGCACCGCGCTCCGGTCGCGCAGAAACCGCCTCAGCTCCCCGGCGATCATCGGAACGCCGTAGGTGGAAAACTGGACATTCTGGCTCAGGTCGAAGCAGTCCACGGCCTTGATGAGGCCGATGACCCCCACCTGGAACAGGTCGTCCATGCTCTCGCCGCGCCCGGCGAAGCGCTGCACAACCGACAGCACCAGCCGGAGGTTCCCGGAGATCAGCTCCTCCCGGGCCCCTTCCTCGCCCGCCCGCGCCTTTTTCAGCAGCGCGCGCGTCTGCGCCGCCGTCAGCCGCGGCAGCTCCGCCGTGTTTACCCCGCAGATTTCGACCTTTCCCTGCATCGACACCCCTCCGTTTCCGTTTTCGGGTGCCGTTATTATTTCCCGGGCCGGGAAATTTGATACGGACGGTGCGGCGCGAAAAATGCTTGACACGCGTCACGCATTGCGGGGAAAATGATTGCGAAAGATACGTGATCGACATTTGCGAAAATTTTGCCGGTTATGATAGTTGCCGCGGCAATGATCGTCATAAAAACCGTTTTCTTTTTGCGCCTTTGGTGTGCTCCGGACAATTACCGCAAAACTTACAGATTCCGTTCGTAGCTGAAGATCGACAAGCCTTTACGCGATGCTTCCGCAATCGCAATTCAGATAAAGCGCAAAACCAAATGCTCCCCAAACAGACCAAATGCGCCGAACAGTTGAAGATCAGATAAACAGAGGATACCTTTTTCTCATAGAGCGACTGCGCGTTGCTGAAACGATGGAAAGGGATGCGGGCGGATGAAACCACTCAAACGGCTATTTGCGGGGATGCTGGCGCCCCATGTGAAGCTGGGCGCGGCCGGGCCTGACGGTTTGATTTATTACTCTGGTAATAATATTATCGGATGGCGAAATCGATCGAGGATTCGATTGATTCTCATTGCAATGAATATACACTGAAACGAAACCTGGCGCTTATTAACGCCAGACCTCGTAAGGGTCTTAACTTCCTTTCTGCTCAGTCCCTCTGGGATCTTGAGCTGCTTAACTGCTGCACTTAGTTTGACAAATCACTGAAAGAAGCGGGAACAGGCGGCGGTTTGACAAGCGCGCCCGCATAGGATATTCTATATAATAACAGACGCAGACATTGACGATATGAAAAACGGGGAGTAAGGCACCGTGAAATACATACGGATAAGCATAAATCAAGGTACGTTTTTTTAATCCGAGCACAAAAGGAGTGTATACATCCCCCCAATTCCACTAAATTCTTTTTATGGCCGAACGTTATTACACTTGTTTGTGCCTTTGCGCTTTTTCTGTTCCCTACGTGTATGAATACTCTTTAAATATAGAGCTTGTAATTGTATTGTTGATCGGTATCACTTCTGCAGTTTGCATTTGTATATTCCTCTCTATAAAAAGCCAAGAAATAATCTATGATTATTTTATCCTTTTCCGCAGCGCGGCCGCCGGGACCCGCGGCGGCTGCGGGGAAATTTTTCTTCCGCGCGGGAAAAGCTGCTAAAAATGCGAAAAAACGCTTGACAAGCGCCGCGCTTTGGTTTATATTAGCGGAGCGCTCCGAAGACAGCAGGTGGGTTTTGCCCGTAAATCCTGCCGAGGACATCAACAAGCTTTGATTGTTTTTGTGCCTTTGCGTCTTTGCGGATGCAGGGGCTTTTCTTTTTGGGCGCGACTGATCTATCGTGTGGAGGTGAAAAACACACATGCCGAACGCAAAGGTTCTTAGCGAAAAGCAGGCGATCGTCGAAGCCCTCGCCGAGCGCATCAAGAACGCGGGCGCCGGCCTCCTCGTCGACTACAAGGGAATCACCGTGGCCGAGGATACCGCTCTGCGTACCGAGCTGCGCAAGGACGGAGTGGAATACACCGTCGTCAAGAACACCCTGACCAGAAAGGCGCTGGACAAGCTGGGGATGAGCTCTCTCGATCACGTCCTCAACGGCACCACCTCTCTGGCTACCGCCGAGAAGGATCCCATCGCTCCTTTCCGCATCATCAGCGATTACAGCAAGAAGCTGGGTGACCGCTTCAACATCAAGGCCGCCTTCATGGAGGGCAAGGTCCTGAATGATTCTGAGATCGCCGAGATGGCAGAGCTGCCCGGCAAGGACGCTCTGTACGCCAAGGTCCTGGGTACCATGATCGCTCCCATCACCGGTCTGGCCGTCTGCCTGGGTCAGATCCTCGAGCAGAAGGGCGGCTCCCTGGAGTCCGCCGAGGCCGAAGCCGCCGAATAATCCGGCGCACTGAATTTTTTAATGGAGGAAATTACCATGAGTGAAAAAATCGCTGCCATGATCGAAGAGATCAAGGGTCTGTCCGTTCTCGAGCTGGCTGAGCTCGTTCACGCCCTGGAGGACACCTTCGGTGTCTCCGCCGCCGCTGTCGCCGCCGGTCCCGCCGTTGCTGCCGGTCCCGTCGTCGAAGAGCAGACTGAGTTTGACGTTGTCATGACCGGCTTCGGCGCCGCCAAGCTGGCTGTCATCAAGGAAGTCCGCGGCATCACCGGCCTGGGTCTGGCCGACGCCAAGAAGCTGGTCGAAGGCGTTCCCGCCAAGATCAAGGAAGGCGTTTCCAAGGAAGACGCCGAGGCCATCAAGGCTCAGCTCGAAGCTGCCGGCGCTACCGTCGAGCTCAAGTAATTCGAGTTTTCGCGAACGAAAAAAGGGATGTGATGGTTCACATCCCTTTTTTTCGTTCTTTTTGTCTTTCTTTATTCCCCGATCCAGACGATGCTGTCGTCGTTCTCGATCCAGTCGCTGACCGGGATCGTGCGGTAGATCTTCTCGTCCACACGGATGACGATCCTCTCGATGCCGGCGTTGATGATCTGCCGCTTGCACATCGAGCAGGACATGGCGTCGGGCAGGAGGGCGTTGGTCTTGGCGTCGCGCCCCACGAGGTAGATCGTGGCGCCGATCATGTCCCGCCGGGGGGCGGAGATGATCGCGTTGGCCTCGGCATGGACGCTGCGGCAGAGCTCGTAGCGCTCGCCGGAGGGGATGTGCAGGTTCTCCCGGTTGCAGAAGCCAAGATCCGTGCAGTTGCGCCGGCCGCGCGGCGCGCCGTTGTAGCCGGTGGAGATGATC
>ONVI01000008.1 GCA_900321275.1 uncultured Eubacteriales bacterium
GAGCTCCTTTTGTTAGTGGTGTTGTGTGGTAGCTTCATTCTAACAAACTCAACCGCTTTTTTCTATTCCCTTAGTCTCACATCTATTGTAACGCTACAGTTATCTTTTCCACAATCAAGATTTTCGGTTGAATACCGGACTCTTTTCTGATAAAATACCATTTTGTCGGACTCCGGCGAATGCATCGGACTCCAAAATAAAAATCATCTCTGCGGCATCCAGCCGTGGGAAAGGAAGTACAAAATGGAACACAACGAAAAGACAATGGACAAAATCGTTGCCCTGTGCAAGAATCGCGGCTTCGTCTACGCGGGCAGCGAAATCTACGGCGGCTTGGCCAACTCCTGGGACTACGGCCCTCTCGGCGTGGAGTTCAAGAACAACGTGAAGAAGGCATGGCTCAAGAAGTTCGTACAGGAGAGCGAGTACAACGTCGGCCTCGACGCGGCCATCATCATGAACCCCCAGACCTGGGTCACCACCGGCCACGTCTCCAGCTTCTCCGATCCTCTGCTCGACTGCAAGGCCTGCAAGGCCCGCCACAGAGCCGACAAGCTCATCGGCGAGGAACATCCCGAGGTCAACGTTGACGCCATGAGCTTCGACGAGATGGACGCGTTCATTGCCGAGCATAACGATATTATCTGCCCCATGTGCGGCAAGCATGACTTCACCCCCATCCGCAAGTTCAACCTCATGTTCAAGACCGCCATCGGCGTGACCGAGGATTCCTCCGCCGTCTGCTATCTGCGTCCCGAAACCGCGCAGGGCATCTTTGTCAACTTTGCCAACATCCAGCGCACCACCCGCCGCAAGCTGCCCTTCGGCGTCTGCCAGGTGGGCAAGGCCTTCCGCAATGAGATCACCCCGGGCAACTTCACCTTCCGCACCAGAGAGTTTGAGCAGATGGAGTGCGAGTTCTTCTGCAAGCCCGGCACCGACCTTGAGTGGTTTGCCTATTGGAAGGACTACTGCAAGAAGTGGCTGCTGTCCCTCGGCATCAGGGAGGAGCACCTGAGACTGCGCGATCATGAGCCTGCGGAGCTCGCCTTCTACTCCCGCGCCACCACCGATATCGAGTACGCCTTCCCGTTCACCGACTGGGGCGAGCTGTGGGGCATCGCCGACCGCACCGATTATGACCTTGGCCGCCACCAGGAGGCCAGCGGCAAGGATCTGACCTATTACGATCAGGAGACCAACGAGCACTATATCCCCTACGTCATTGAGCCCTCCCTCGGCTGTGACCGCGTTGCCCTCGCTTTCCTGTGCGAGGCTTACGACGAAGAAGTTGTGGGTCAGGACAAAAAGGGCAATCCCGACGTGCGCACGGTGCTGCACCTGCACCCGGCCCTCGCGCCCTACAAGTGCGCCATCCTGCCGCTTTCCAAGAAGGACGTCCTCACCGGCCCCGCGATGGAGCTCTACAGAGAACTCAGCAAGGAGTTCATGTGCGACTACGACGAGACCGGCTCCATCGGCAAGCGCTACCGCCGCGAGGATGAGATCGGTACCCCGTTCTGCATCACCTTCGACTTCAACACCGTCGGCACCGAGACCGACGTCGCCGACCACTGCGTCACCATCCGTGAGCGCGACACCATGCAGCAGGTCCGCATCCCCATCGCCGAGGTCAAGGACTATATCGCCGAAAGAGTGAAGTTCTGAGAAAGCAGAAAGTAAGGTAAGCTCTGTGAAAAACGGATTTATCAAGGTCGCCGCAGCCGCACCCGTGATCCGGGTGTGCGACTGCGACTACAACGCGGACAGAGTCATCGAGTGCATTGAAAAAGCCGACGCGCTCGGCGTCAAGGTGCTGGCCTTCCCGGCGCTGACGCTGAGCGGCGTGGAGTGCCGCGACCTGTTCCGCCACAAGGTTTTGCTCGACGGGGCGGAAAAGGCGCTTGCCAAGGTGGTCAAGGCCACCGAAGGGAAGGACATGCTGGTGCTGGTGGGGACGCCTGTCTCCCTCGGCCACGCGGTCAACAGCGCCGCCGCGGCGGTTTCAAACGGCAAGCTGCTGGCCTTTATCCCGCAGAGAGCGCAGACCGCGCAGTTTATCGGCGATGACGGTCAGCCCAGCGCCGTCGACAACGGGCAGACCGGCTTTGACGCTGTGCCCTACAGCGCCGATTCCATCATCTGGTGCCAGAGCCTGTCGGCCCTCGGCATCGCGGTAGAGCTGGGCCCCGATACGGACAGCGTTTGGTCCCGTGAAGCCCGCAATGCCCGCGCAGGCGCGACGCTGATCGTCAAGATGGCGGACTTCCCGCAGACCGTGTACTCCACCCGGGACGCGGAACTGAACGCGAAGTACGAATCCCGCCACAATACGGCCGCCGTGATGCTCGCCGCCCCCGGCAAGGGCGAGAGCAGTACCGATAATTCCTATTCCGGCCTCTGCCTCGTTGCCGAAAACGGCGATATTCTTGCCGAGACCGAGGGCGAGGACAGCTTTGCCGTCACGGAGATCGACGTGGAATACCTCGAAAATCTCCGCCGCCAGAGCGGGAACTTCGACTGGATTGACGAGGACTATACCGCCGTTGCGTGGGACTGTGCCCCCGTCGACACCACCCTCACCCGCCGCTTCAACAGGCACCCCCACCTGCCCGAAAACCCTGCGGACCTGCCCGCCTGCTGCGAGCGGATGCTGGACATCCAGGTCTCGGCTCTCATCAAGCGCATGACCTACGCCCATCTCGACCACTGTGTCGTGGGCATCTCCGGCGGTGTGGACTCGACGCTCGCGGTCATGGTCTCCGCCATGGCGGTCAGACGCATGGGGCTTCCCTCCGCCAATGTCATCGCCTGCACCATGCCCTGCTTCGGCACGTCCAGCCGCACCAAGTCCAACGCGGTGGTGGTCGCCGAGCAGTGGGGCTGCGATGTGCGCGTCATTGATATCACCAAGGCTGTTTTGCAGCACTTTGACGACATCGGTCACGCACACGACGACTATTCCCTCGCCTTTGAAAACGCCCAGGCGCGCGAACGGACGCAGGTGCTCATGGACATCGCCAACAAGTGCAACGGTCTCGACGTCGGCACCGAGGATCTGAGTGAGTTCATCGACGGCTGGTGCACCTACAACGGCGACCACACCAGTATGTACGACGTAAACCTCGGCCTCACGAAGACCCAGGTCCGCGCCAATGTCAGCCACATCGCCGCGACGACGGAGGACAAGGTCCTCAAGGCTGCGCTCTACGATGTGCTCGACTGCCCCGTGACCCCGGAACTCCTGCCCATCCATGACGACATGATCGAGCAGAAGAGCGAGGACGCGGTCGGTTCTTACTCGCTCCAGGACTTCTTCACCTGGCACATTCTGGTCAACGGCTTTGCACCCTCCAAGGTTTTCCGACTGGCGAAGGCGGCCTACGGCGAAGAGTTCAGCGACGAGGAATTGAAGCGCTGGCTTGAGAGCTGGTGCAGACGCCTGTTCAGCCAGCAGTTCAAGCGCTCCTGCCTGATGGACGGACCGGCGGTCGGCGCCTTCACGGTCTCCCCGCGCACCGGTCTGCACATGCCATCCGACGGTGAAGCGACGCTGTTTCTGAAGGATTTGGAGAATATCTGAGCTGTGACAGCCTCCTTTGCATCGAAGGAGGCTGTTTTTAGCAGATTTTACACTTCTGCCGTTGAATGAAGCGGCATAAAATAGTAAACTGACAATGTATCGACCAACGTCTATACGACAGAAAGGAGAATTACGAATGAAAAAGCTTCTCAGCATCCTGCTGACCCTGGCGATGCTGGCGTCGCTGACCGTACCCGCCTTTGCCGACGAGCCGGATTACACCACCGGCACGCCCTGGCTCTGCATCGACCTGGACGGCGTCGTGACCGCAGACACCCCCGCCGATCTCAAGGACAACTATGCCCTTGCGGTCAACAAGGACAAGATCCTTGCACTCGAGATCCCGGAAGGCCGTGCCTTCGGCGGAACTACTGCGAGTGTGGCGCTCAAGCAGGCGGAGGATATCAAGAACATGTTCCTCGGCGACGCGCCGGAGGAACACGACGCAAGGCTCGCCTATGACCTCTTTCAGCTCATGATGGACTGGGACAGCCGCAACGCGCTGGGCGTCGCTCCGCTCAAGGAGCAGATCGCGCCCGTGGAGGCCATCGACTCTGTTGAGAAGCTGAGCGCGTATTTTGTCGAAACCCGTGACGAGGATGAGCTTGCCGCACTCTACTATGCCGGTTCCGACCAGGATCAGCTGGATTCCAACCGATATGTGCTTGCCGTGTCGGATGCCGGCTTGCTGCTGGGAGACGCCGCCGAGTATGAAAAGCTGACCGACTACGGCGCCATCAAGAAGGACGCCATCACGGAGCTTGCGCGCAAAATGCTGGTCAAGCTCGGCTATACCGAGGATGAGGCGCAGCGGAAGATCGACAACTGCTTCGCCTTTGAGACGATGCTGGCGCCCGCCCTGTTCACCGATGAGGAGAAGAAGAAGCCGGACTATTTGGAGAAGATACTCAACTTCTACAGTTATGACGAGATGAAGGCGGCGGAAGGCCCGCTCCCGATCCTGGAGGATTTGGCGGCGACGGGCTTCCCCGAGACGGATCGCTATCAGATCGCAAACCCGGACGGCCTCAAAAAGCTGATTGAGCTCTATACCGACGAAAACCTGCCCCTCATCAAGGACTATCTGATCGTTCACGGCACGCTCGGCGCGGCCGGAAGCCTTGACCGTGAGTGCTATGAGTGGAACTATGCTGCCAGCAACGCAATTTCCGGCGCGAGCGGCATGCTCGACGATGAGACGGTGTTCTCCGGCTCGGTTGCCTCGGTGCTGGCATGGCCTGTGGCGCAGCTCTACACCCAGACCTACCTCAGGCAGGAGGACAAGGACCGCATCATGGACATGATGAAGGAGATCCTGGACGTCTATCACGGCATCATTGAGGAGGCGGACTTCCTCTCTGACGCGACCCGTGAAAAGGCCATCGAGAAGCTGGACGCCATCAAGCCGCGCAGTCTGTACCCCGACAGCTGGGAGAAATACAACTGCGACGGACTGGACTTCGACGGGCCGGAGAAGGGCGGCACGCTCTGGGAGGCCTACCGGCACATCAGCGCATATATGATTGCCAAGAGCATCAAGGAATTCCCCGAGCCTGTGGACAAGGAAAAGTGGCCCATGCCCCCGACGATCGTCAACTGCTTCTACGACTGGACGACCAACACCATCACGATCCTCGGCGCCTTTGCCCAGGGCGGCATTTACAGCAGCGACATGAGCGACGAGGAAGTGCTGGCCAAGCTCGGCTGCGTGATCGGGCATGAAATTTCCCACGGCTTTGACTCCACCGGCGCCCAGTTTGACAAGAACGGCAACATGGCCGACTGGTGGACAGAGGAGGACTATGCGGAATTCCTCGCCCGCAATCAGAAAATGGTAGACTACTATAACGCCATGCACCCCTGGGAGGGTCAGGACTTCTACGGCAGCATCATGACCGGCGAGGCCTGCGCCGACATGGCAGGCATGAAGGCCATACTGCGCCTTGCCGCCGAGAGGGAGAACTTCGATTATGACGCGTTCTTCCGCGCCTTTGCCGACATCTGGCTCGAAAAGGGCACCCTGCAGAGTGCCTATATGAGCATCAACAACGTGCACCCCATGTCTTATCTGCGCATCAACTGCACGCTCCAGCAGTTTGACGAGTTCCTGGACTGCTACGGCATCACCGAAGGCGACAACATGTACCTCGCCCCGGAGGATCGGGTGAATATCTGGTAATTCCGTAAAATTTCACAAGAAAAAACCGCATGTCCCCCTTGAATTTTTACACGGGGACATGCGTTTTTTCTTGTATGTTTCAGGTTATTTGCTGTATAATTTCTGCATCCGATCATTAGGAGGTAAGCAAACAATGTTCAAAAGCGAATATCTCAATCGTGTATATGCCGAGGTAGAGCGCCGCGACGCCGGGGAGCCTGAGTTCCTCCAGGCCGTGCGCGAGGTTTTTGAGTCTCTCGAGCTCGTGGTCGACAAGCACCCCGAGTGGGAGGCCGCCGGCCTGCTTGAGCGCTTTGTCGAGCCTGAGCGCGTTCTCGAGTTCCGCGTTCCCTGGGTCGACGACGAGGGCAAGACCCGCGTCAACCGCGGCTTCCGCGTGCAGTATAACTCCGCCATCGGCCCCTACAAGGGCGGCCTGCGCTTCCACCCCTCCGTCAACCTCTCCATCATGAAGTTCCTGGGCTTTGAGCAGGTGCTGAAAAACTCCCTGACCACCCTCCCCATGGGCGGCGGCAAGGGCGGCAGCGACTTCGACCCCAAGGGCAAGTCCGACGCCGAGGTCATGCGCTTCTGCCAGAGCTTTATGACCGAGCTCTACCGCCATATCGGCCAGTTCACCGACGTGCCCGCCGGCGACATCGGCGTGGGCGCGCGTGAGGTCGGCTTCCTCTTCGGCCAGTACAAGCGCATTGTCGACCGCTTCGACGGCGGCGTCATCACCGGCAAGGGCCTCAGCTTCGGCGGCTCCCTCGCCCGTACCCAGGCCACCGGCTACGGCCTGTGCTACTTCTCCGCCGAGGCGCTGAAGTATCTCAAGAACGAAAGCTACGAGGGCAAGACCGTCGTCGTCTCCGGCTCCGGCAACGTGGCCCAGTACTGCGCCGAGAAGGTCACTCAGCTCGGCGGCAAGGTCGTCGCCATGTCCGACTCCAAGGGCTATGTCTACGATCCCAACGGCATTGATCTCCCCAAGCTCTTCGACATCAAGCAGAAGAGACGCGCCCGCATCTCCGTCTACGCCGACGAGGTTCCCGGCGCGCAGTACGTCGAGGGCTGCAAGAACATCTGGAACGTCAAGTGCGACATCGCGCACCCCTGCGCCAGCCAGAACGAGATGGACGCCGAGGGCGCCAAGGCTCTGATCGCCAACGGCTGCATGGCCGTCTTTGAGGGCGCGAACATGCCCCTGACCCCCGAGGCCATCGCACTTGTCCAGGGCGCGGGTCTGCTCTACAGCCCCGGCAAGGCCTCCAATGCGGGCGGCGTCGCCACCTCCGGCCTGGAGATGAGCCAGAACTCCATCCGCATGTCCTGGAGCTTCGACGAGGTCGACGAGAAGCTGCACGGCATCATGCAGAGCATCTACAAGGCGTGCTACGACGCCTCTGTCGAGTGCGGCAAGCCGGGCGATCTGATGCTCGGCGCGAACGTCGCGGGCTTCCTCAAGGTCGCCGAGGCCATGATGGCCCAGGGCGTGGTGTGATCCCACATAAGCGAATAAAAATCAAGCGGGGATACCGGAAACGGTACCCCCGCTGTTTTTATGCCGTTGTTTTCATCAGGCCATTTTCGCCTTGATATCCGCAAGCCGTTCGAGCGCGGCGTACAGGGTCTCGTCCTTCTTGGCGAAGTGGAGGCGGATGATGTTGTTGACGTTCTCCTTGAAGAAGGAGGTGCCGGGCACGGCGGCGACGCCGACCTTTTTGGCCATCTCCTCGCAGAACTCCACATCGGTCTGCCCCTTCTTGAGATAGGGCGCAATGTCGGCCAGGACGAAGTAGGTGCCCTCCGGATCGGTGAAGGGGATGCCAATGTCCCGCATACCCTCGGTGAAGATCTTCTTCATGTGGGCGTAGTGGGCGGTGAATTCCTCGTAGTAGCTGTCGGGCATTTCGAGACCCACGATGGCGGCCTCCATCAAGGGGGACGCAGCGCCGACGGCGTTGAAGTCGTGGAACTGCTTGATCCTGTCCATGATGGGCTTCGGCGCGATGGCATAGCCGAGACGCCAGCCGGTGATGGAATAGGTCTTGGACAGGGAATTGCAGGTGACAGTGCGCTCCCACATGCCGGGGAGGTTCGCCATATAGGTGTGGACGTGCCCGTCGTAGATGATATGCTCGTACACCTCGTCTGTGATGGCGTAGACGTCGTACTTGATGCAGAGATCGGCGATCAGCTTGAGCTCATCATAGGTGAACACACGGCCGCTGGGGTTGGAGGGGTTGCAGATGAGGATGGCCTTGAGACCCTTCTTGAAGGCGTCCTCCAGCACGTTGGGATCAAAGCGGAACGTGGGCGGGATGAGCGGGATGAACACCGGCTCACAGTCGGCAAAGAGCGTCTGCGCGGAGTAGTTTTCAAAGTACGGGGAGAACATGGCAATCTTGTCTCCGGGATTGGTCAGGGCAAAGATGGTGTCCACCATGGCCTCGGTGGAGCCGATGGTCACGACGATCTCAGTCTCCGGGTCGATGTCGCGGCCCATGAAGCGCTTGGTCTTCGCGGCGACGGCGCGGCGGAAGTTGGGCGCGCCCATGGTGATGGCGTACTGATGGGGGCCCGCGTTGGCGACCTCGATGAGGCGGTCGGTCATGGCCTTGGGCGGGTCAAAGTCCGGGAAGCCCTGGGCCAGGTTGATGGCGTTGTTGGCGATGGCGATGCGGGTCATCCGGCGGATGACGGAGTCGGTAAATAAGGCGCATTTTCTGTTCATTGGCTGCATGGTTATATTCTCCCTTCCAAATAATCCTTGAGATACAGTACGGCCTGACGATATCCTTCAAAGCCGAGGCCGATAAAGCGCTTGATGCAGGCCATACCCGCATAGGAAACCTGCCGGAAGCTTTCCCGTTTGGAGATGTCCGAGATATGCACCTCCACGGCGGGGATGCTCACGGCCTTCAGCGCGTCGAGGATGGCGACGCTGGTGTGGGTATAGGCCGCCGGGTTGATGACAATGCCGTCGTAGTTTCCGTATGCCTGCTGGATCACGTCGACGATGGCGCCCTCATGATTGGACTGAAAGAGCGTCGCTTCGACCCCCTCCGCCGCGCACGCGTCACGGATAAACTGCTCCAGCGCCTTGAAATCCTGCCTGCCGTAGATGTCCGGCTCACGCAGGCCCAGCATGTTCAGGTTCGGACCGTTGATGACCAGAAACTTCATTGAAGCACCTCCAAAATCAAATTGACGGTATCCTCCGCATTCCCGTCGTTATCAACGGCGAAATCGGCAAAGCGCTCGTAAAGCGGCGCGCGCACGGCGTACATGGCGCTGAGATCGGCATTGAGCGACAGGGGCCGCCCCTCGCGGGCGAGACAGTTGAGATCGCGCCTGATCCAGACAATGACGCCGTTCTGGTGCAGCAGGGGATAGTTCTCTTCGCGGGTTACGCAGCCGCCGCCGGTGGAGATCACCGTCCCGGACTGCTTGCCCAGGTCGGAAAGAATCCTTGTCTCGCGTTTGCGAAAGCCCGCTTCGCCCTCGTTGGCAAAGATTACGGGAATGGACATGCCGGCGGCTTTTTCCAGCTCCTTGTCCGCTTCGAGAAGGGGACGGCCCAGCTTTTCCGCGAGAAGCCTGCCGACCGTGGACTTGCCGCTGCCGGGCATACCGATCAGGATAACATTCTGCATCTGCCGCGCAAGCTGCCTGGTAATACGCGCGATCTCCCCGTCGGGGAGGGCGTGAGCGAGAAAGATCTCCGCGCTGCGCTTGGCCTGCGCCACCAGCATTGTCAGGCCGCCCGCGCAGGGAATGCCGCGCTTCTCCGCCTGCAGCAAAAGCGCGGTGCGGGCGGGATTGTATACCACATCCAGCACGGCCTCCAGCTTCGGAAAGACGCCGAGATCGACGAGGCTGGCGCCGTTTTTCGGGTACATGCCCACCGGCGTCGTGTTGACCAGGAGCTTTGCATCCCTGTGCCATTCAAGGTTCGTATAGTTATCCTTACCGCTGCGGGAGATGGGGACGACCTGCGCCCCGCGCTTTCTCAGCATCGCGCAGACCGTGACGGACGCGCCGCCGGTCCCCAGCACCAGGGCTTTCCAACCGGAAATATCGGCCTTCAACGTCTGGGTCAGGAGCGTTTCAAACCCGAAAGCGTCCGTGTTGTCGCCGAAGATCGTCCCGTCCGGGCGCTTGAGCAGGGTGTTGACGCTGCCGATGGCCCGCGCCGTCTCCGAGAGTTCGTCACAGAAGGGAATCACGGTCTTCTTGTAAGGAATCGTGACGTTCAAACCGTGCCAGTCGCCGCGGCGGACGAAGTCTTCCACCTCGTCCGGGGCTTTTTCATAGAGCTTGTATTCGTAGTCAGCCAGCTCCGCGTGGATTTGCGGGGAATAGCTGTGGCCTAACTTTTCACCGAGCAGTCCGCATTTCATCTCAGATCACCTCGCTGTAGCTGCCGAGATACTCGTATTCCTCCGTGAGCTCTCCCAGCTCGCCCATGAGCTGGATAAAGCGCGGGGAGTAGACCGAGGTATCGAAGTCAAAGTAGAACATGAACTCAAAGCTGCGCTCCGGCATGGGGCGGCTTTCCAGTTTCGTGAGGTTGATGCCAAGGGCGTTGAAGCGCGAAAGCATCCGGTACAGGGAGCCCGGCTCATGCGGCAGCACCATCATGAGGCTGGTGCGGTTCGCGCCCGGATAGATCTCCAGATTCTTGGAAATGCAGAAAAAGCGCGTGTAGTTGTTGCCGGAATCCTGCACGTCGCTTTTGAGAATCTCCAGCCCGTAGAGTCTGCTGCACGTGCGGGAGGAGAGGGCGGCGATGCCGGGATCGTCAGACTCAGCGGCCTTCTTCGCGGCGACGGCGGTGTTCTCACAGGGGATGACCTTGACGTTCGGCAGGGTCTGCAAAAATGCCGAGCACTGGGCGATGGCCTGGGCGTGGGAATAGATCTCGCGGATATCCTCAAGCTTGGTGCCGGGTTTTACCAGCAGGTTGTGGTCGACCTTCACCCGCACCGAACGCACAATGCGGAAGTCATGCCTGCGCATCAGATCGTACACCGCGTTGACGGTGCCGGCGGTGCTGTTCTCCACCGGGATCACGCCGTAGCGGCAGAGCCCCTTTTCAATCGCGGAGAATACTGCGTCGAAGGTGGAGAAGTAGAAGACACTGGGCCTTACAAAGAGCTTTTCGCACGCGATGCCGGAGTATGCGCCCTCCACGCCCTGACAGGCGACCGTCGCGGTCTCGGGGAAGAGCTGCGGTGTCTCCTTCAAGGCTTTCTCGATGGCGACGGTCTCCGGGCTCTCCGGGTGCAGGATGCGGTTTTGACGGCTGCGGGAGAGCTCCATGATCGTGGAGAAGAGGGAGACGGTGTATTCCTTCATGTCCTCCGGGCTCTTTTCCTCCAGCGTTTTGAGCTTTTCCTTTTCCCGCCGCAGGTCCAGCACGGGCATGTGGTTATCGCGTTTCCAGAGCGCGATCTCCCCGACGATGTCCATCCGCCTGGCGAAGAGCTCCAGCATCCTGCTGTCGATCTCGTCAAGCTGCCCGCGGTAGTCTTTTAATTCCATGTAGATTCCCCCAGTATAAGATCGGTTATTGCAATAGCCGCCGCAGCCTCGATCACGGGTACCGCCCGCGGCACGATGCAGGGATCGTGTCTGCCCTCAATGCGGAGCGCTGAGGGCTCCATGCTGTTCAGATTGACGCTCTGCTGCTCCTTCGCGATGGACGGCGTGGGCTTGATCGCCGCGCGGAACACCACCGGCATACCGGTGGAGATCCCGCCTAAGATCCCGCCCGCGTTGTTGGTGACGGTTTCGATTCTCCCATCCTGAACGCAAAAGGCGTCGTTGTTCTCGCTCCCGCGCAAGCCCGCGGCGGCAAAACCGGCGCCGAACTCGATACCCTTCACGGCGGGAATGGCAAAGACCATGCGGGCAATCTGGTTTTCCAGCCCGTCAAACATCGGTTCCCCGATCCCGGCGGGCAGGCCGCGCACAACGCACTCAACCACCCCGCCGACGGAATCGCCCTCCGCCCGGGCTTTCGCGATGGCCTCGCGCATCTGTTCGCCGATTTTGTCGTCCGCGACGGGGAATTCCTTCCCGGCGACGGAAGCCGCGAACGGACTCACGTCCACAATCCCGGCAATGGCTTTGATCCGCGCGTCCACTGCTATGCCGCGCTCTTTCAAAGCCTGCTTGACAATCCCGCCCGCAATGCAAAGCGGGGCGGTCAGGCGGCCCGAGAAATGCCCGCCGCCGCTGTAGTCCTGAAAGCCGCGGTACTTGACCTCCGCCGTGTAGTCGGCGTGGCCGGGGCGCGGCGTGATTTTCAATTGCGAATAGTCCTTCGGTCTTGTATTGCTGTTGCGAATGATCGCGCTCAGCGGGGCACCGCAGGTGAAGCCGTCCTTCAGACCGCAGAGAAATTCCGGCCGATCCTCCTCCCTGCGGGGCGTGGACCAGTCGTTCCGTCCCGGGGCGCGCCGGTTGAGAAAGCTTTGCAGCTCGTCCAAGTCCACCGGAATCCCGGCGGGCAGGCCGTCGAGGGTCATGCCGACGGCCTCCGAATGACTCTGCCCGAAGATGCTCAGGCGTAAATGCTGACCTGTAAAGGTACTGCTCATCTTGCGCACCTCCAGAAGTCCTCCCAGAAGGCGGGATAGGATTTTCGCACGCAGTCTGCGCCGCTGATCGTTACGCTCTCACGGCACAGGCCGGCAGCGACGGCGGCGCTCATGGCGATGCGGTGGTCGCTGCAGGAATCGACTGCGCCGCCGAAAAGGCTCCCCGTGCCGTGGATGACGAGGCCGTCCGGCAGCTCGTCCACGCTGCCGCCGAGATCGCGGATAAGCGCGGCGGTGCTCTGCAAGCGGTCGGATTCCTTCATCCGCAGACGACCCGCGTTTACAATATGCGTATCGCCGACAGCGCCGCAGGCAAGTACCGACAGCACCGGGATGAGATCGGGGATGGGCGCGGCGTCAATGGTGACGGGCCGCAGCTCGGCGTGATGCACGGTCACTGCGCCCTCGGAGGCTTCGACCGAAGCGCCGAACCGTCTGAGAATATCCAGCACGGCCATGTCGCCCTGAGAGGAGGACAGGTTCAATCCGTTTACCGTGACGCCCTGCTCGGACAGTGCGCCCATGCACAGGAAGAAGGCGGCGTTGGACCAGTCGCCCTCCACGCGCAGAACGCCCGGAAGCGTAAAGCGCTGAGAGCCCGGAACGCGCCAGCTCTGCCCGTCCCTTGCAAAGCGTACACCTGAGAGCGCGAGCGCGTCTTCCGTCAGGCGGATGTAGCCTGCGGATTCGAGCATCCCCTCCGCCGTGACCGTGCTGTCGCCCGAAAGCCGCGGCAGGGCCATCAGCAGGCCGGAGAAGTACTGGCTGGACACATCCCCCGGCAGGCGATAGTCCCCGCTGCGGAGCTGTCCGCCGAAATGCAGCCAGCTTCCGTCCCGGGAAATCTCCATCCCGTGGGCGCGCAGGACATCTTCATAGACCTGCATGGGCCGCTCGGGCAGGCGGCCTTCCAATTTGAAATAACCCGAGACGCCCAGCGCCCCGGCGACGGGGAGCAGAAAACGCAGGGTCGAGCCGCTCTCCCCGCAGGGGAGCAGGCCGCCGCTGACCGGCTTTTGAATGGGCGTGACACGGATGCGGCGTCCGTTCGTTTCGATCCCCGCGCCGAGTGCCCTCAGGCACTTCGCCGTGGCGAGGATGTCCCTGGAAAAGCCGTCGATCAGAAGTGTCGTTTTCTCCGTCCCCAGCGCGGCGCAGATCAGCAGGCGGTGGGCGACGGATTTGGAGGAGGGAATACAGACTTTGCCCGCGTAGGGACCCGGTGTCAGCCCGACAGAAAAACTGCGTTCCTTCTTCATCTCAGCCCCGCCTCCAGCCAAAAACACAGCTCCTCGGGCGAGACGGCCATAATGTCGCAGCGCCCGATCTCGCGGGGCACGATCAGATGCATCTTACCGCCGGAGAACTTCTTGTCAATGAGCAGCGTGTCAAAAAGCTCCGCCGCCGTGTATGTCGTATTCGTCGGAAGTCCATAAGCCTCCAGCAGCGCGATCACCGCCTCGCAGTCCTCACGGGAGAGAAGCCCACGGCTCTGCGCGGCGCGGCAGATCATCGCCGTGCCGATGGCGACGGCCTCCCCGTGCAGGAGGGCGTATTGGCTGCGGCTCTCGACCGCGTGGCCAAAGCTGTGGCCGAGATTCAAAAGCCGCCGCTTGCCCGTGTCGCGCTCATCCTCGGCGACAACGGCGGCCTTGAGCTTTACACAGGTTTCAATAACAGACGGAAGATCAACTGCCCGATCCCGCAGCGCAGCGAAGAGCGCGGGATCAAAGAGAACGGCGTATTTGATGACCTCGGCAAAGCCCGCGCGCAGCTCACGCTCCGGAAGCGTCGACAGGGTATCGGTATCGCAGAGCACCAGCGCGGGCTGATAGAACGCGCCCACCTGGTTTTTCCCCTGCGGCAGGTCGATGGCGGTCTTGCCCCCGACGGAGGAATCCACCGCCGCAAGCAGCGTCGTCGGAACCTGGACATAGCTCACGCCGCGCTGGTAGGTGGCCGCGGCGAAGCCGGACAGGTCGCCCGTCACGCCGCCGCCCAGGGCGATCACGCAATCGCTGCGGGTCAGGCGGTTTTCGGCCAGAAATTCCAGCAGCTCCCCATAACGCAGGAGACACTTGGTCTGCTCCCCGGCGGGGAAGACCAGGGACACGGCTTCAAGCCCGGCGGAGCGCAGACTTTCCAGCGCCGCCTCGCCATATAGCGGGAAGACGTTTTCTCCCGCGATCACCGCGCAGCGTTTCGCTTTGGTGCAGGTGCGGACTTCCGCGCCCAGCGACGGCAGAAGCCCCGCGCCGATCTTCACTTCATACTGCCCGGAAGGGGCCTTTACCGTCACATTTTTCATCTGCCGTCGATTTCCTCCTTGAGGCGCTTGCCCTCGTCCAGCAGGGCGGTGAGGGTTTCCCGGTCGTTCTGTTCCATCGCGTCGCGGTAGGCGGTCAGACTGCCGATGATGCAGTCCACCTCGCGGATCAGGTTGTCCTTGTTTTCCAAAAACAGCTCCGCCCACATCGGGGCGTTGAGCCACGCGACGCGCGTCAAATCGCGGTAGCTTCCCGCGGAGAAGCCGTGGTGCTGCTTTGCCATGGGACTCTTGACATAGGCGTTGGAGACAACATGCGCAAGCTGGGATGTGAACGCAATCATCTCATCGTGCGCCTCGGCGGTGGTCACGGCGTAGTGCGCAAAGCCCGCCGGGGAGAGCAGGGACTTGACCCTGTCCAGCAGGAAGATATCGTCAAAGCGCGGCGGGACGACAACCATCGGCTGCCCCTTGTACAGGGTGGCCCTGGCGTATTTATAGCCGGAGTACTGGGTGCCCGCCATCGGATGCCCGCCCACGAAGGTGAAGCCGTATTCCCCGGCGATGGGGAAGGCCGCCTCACACACCGTGCGCTTGGTGCCGCAGCAGTCCATGACCAGCGGCTTTCCGCCGATATAGGGCGCAAACTCCCGCAGCGCTGCCACGGCGGCTTCGGGGTAGATGGTCAGCAGCACGAGATCACATTCGCCGATGTTGTCTTTGGTAAGCTCCCCGTCCACATCACCGCTGAGCTTGGCAAATTCCAGTACGGACTTGCTCCTGTTGTGTGCAAGCACCGTCCAGCCCGCCGCGTGGTAGGCCTTGGCAAAGCTGCCGCCGATCAGGCCGAGACCGAAAATGCCGACCGTGCTCATGCGATGACCTCCCGGATGGCGCGGACTTTCTCCGCCAGTGCCGCAAACTCCTCGGGCCGCAGACTCTGCGCTCCGTCGCACAGGGCGTGGATGGGATCGTTGTGCACCTCGATAATCAGGCCGTCCGCCCCGCCCGCTGTGGCGGCGAGGGCCATGGGCGGGACGAGCTTTGCAATGCCGGTGGCGTGGCTCGGATCGACGATGACCGGCAGATGGCTCAGCTCATGCAGCATGGGCACCGCCGAGAGATCAAGGGTGTTGCGGGTATAGTCGGAGAAGGTGCGGATGCCGCGCTCGCAGAGCATGACCTGTTCGTTGCCGCTGGCCATGATGTATTCCGCGCTCATCAACAGCTCCTTGAGCGTATTGGCAAGGCCGCGCTTGAGCAGGATGGGCTTGTCCACATGCCCAAGCTCCCGCAGCAGGTCAAAGTTCTGCATGTTGCGCGCGCCGATCTGGATGACGTCCACATCCTCAAAGAGGGGCAGATCGTTGATGTTCATAAGCTCCGTCACAATCGGCAGCCCCGTCTCCCGCCGGGCAATCTTCAGAAGCTCCAGCCCCTCGGCTTTCAAACCGGCAAAGTCATAGGGGGAGGTGCGGGGTTTGAACGCACCGCCGCGCATGAGCTTTGCGCCCGCCGCCTTGACGGCCTTCGCCACCGTCACGATCTGTTCCTCAGACTCCACCGAGCAGGGGCCCGCGATCATGACGAAATTGCCCGCGCCGATCTTCACGTCGCCGACCTCGACGACCATGGATTCCGGGTGGAACTTCCGGTTGCACATCTTAAACGGCTCACTCACGCGCTTGACGCTGTCCACAATGTCCAGACTCTCCACGAGATCCATGTCGACCGAGGACGTGTCGCCCACAAGGCCGAGCACCGTCTGAAATTCTCCGTCCGAGATATGGATGCGCAGTCCAAGCGCCTGCAGCCAAGCGATCAGCTGCTGCTTCTTTTCTTCGGAAACGCCATGCTTCAATACAACGATCATCTTTCTGTCCCTCCTGAAAAAACGAAAACCGCACAGGATAACCTGCGCGGCAAAAATCAGATTGCTGACCTCTTTTTTGCGCCACAAATTATCCTTACCTGCGGGAGCCGGTAAAGAAATAATAATAGGAAGCAAAAAAGAAAGCGGATTTCATTCTATTATCACCCGTCTGATAGGATGACTGCACTTTAGCACAATGCAGGGCAAAAGTCAATCCGCACAATAATACGAAGAGAGAAGAGGTGAGAACAAGAATTTTATATATTTTTACCGTGCGGTACAGGCGTTCACGCGTGCGCATTTGCTTTCGCGTGCGCTTTTTTTCGCCCGGGGCTTGCGAAACGGCCAAACTTGTATTATTATTTTCAATTAGTTTATATATAGGTAAGAAAAGGAGAGCGTCGGCGCAAGCCGCGGATGCGTTGGTGTTATGCCTGTGGAAATCATTACATCGAGAAAGAATCCCCTGATTCAGCGTCTGCGCGCGCTGGCCTCAGACGGTGAATATCGCCGCGCGGAAGGGGAGTACCTCTGCGACGGGCATAAGCTCCTGGCGGAGGCGTTGGATAAGGGCGCGGAGATCCGGACAGTGCTCTGGAAGGAGAAGCCGGGCGACGCGAAGCTGCCGGATTCCGTGCGGCAGCATACCGCCCCGGCGGAGCTTTTTGACTATGCTTCTCCGATGAAAAACAGTCCCGGCCCGCTCTTCACTTTGGCGCTCCCGGCGGAGCCGGAAGGCGTTTTCAACCGCGCGATCCTGCTGGAGAACGTGCAGGACCCCGGCAATGTGGGCACGGTGATCCGCACCGCCGCCGCCATGGGGGTGGACACGGTGCTGCTGTGCGGCGCGTGCGCGGATGTGTACAGCCCCAAGACCGCCCGCGCCACCATGGGCGCGATCTTTCGTGAGAAAATCCTTCACTGCACGCCGGACGAGGCGCGCGCCCTTGCGGACAAAAACGGCCTGAAGCTGTACGGTGCGGCGCTCTCGGACAGGGCTGCGGATATCCGGACGCTGACGCTGCAAAAGGCCGTCGTCGCCATCGGCAGCGAGGGGCGCGGCTTGTGTGAAGAGCTGCTGAGCTTATGCGACGGGGAACTCATCATCCCCATGTCGCCGGGCAGCGAGTCCCTCAACGCCGCCGTCGCCGCGGCAATTACATTATGGGAAATGCAAAACGCCGCTGCCGGGGGCAGATGAAGGCGGTTTGCATTTTCCGCAGCCGCGCCATTTGCGGGCTGTTGTGAAGCAGGCCCGCAAATGGCAATGCGGCAAGGCGGGGAGCGCGGTAAGTACGACACACGGGAAAGAACGGTTTCATAATATTTGACAGAGAGAAGGTGAGCGCCATGTCGTCACTCCGATATTGGGTGTGGTTATCCGGCGTGAGCTTTGCCAATCCCCGCGCCAGGGCCGCGCTCGTCGAACACTACGGCGACGCGGAGAACGCCTATCTTGCCCCGCCGGGGGAGTATAAGACGATCCCCGGCATCTCCGCCAACGAGGCGGAGATGTTTGAGAAGCGGGATCTTGGAGAGGCTGACCGCATTCTGGAGGCCTGCCGGCAGGAGCATATCAGCATCCTGACGCTTGCGGACGCGGCCTACCCCCGGCGGCTCCGGAATATCTTTGCCCCGCCTGTGGCATTGTACATCAAGGGGAGGCTCCCGGATGTGGACAGCATCCCCTCCGTCGCGGTGATCGGCACCCGGAAGGCCACGCCATATGGTCTCAAGATGGGAAGGGACATCGCCTTTGAAATCGCCAAATGCGGCGGCATTGTCATCTCAGGCCTTACAGAGGGCATTGACCGTGCGGCGGCCAGAGGCTGCCTGCTGGCGGGCGGCTGCTGCATCGGCGTGCTCGGCACCGCGCACGGAAGAGACGGAGAGCTGCGCGAGGACGTGATTGCGACCGGCGCGCTGGTTTCGGAGTACCCGCCGGGAACGAGGCCGCAGAACCGTTTCTTCCGCGACAGAAACCGTATCTCCGCAGGGCTCTCCCACGCGGTCTGCGTGGTGGAAGCGCCGGAGCAGAGCGGCAGCCTGCTTTTCGCCCGCGAGGCGCTGGAGCAGGGCAAGGAGATCTTTGCCGTCCCGGGAAACGCCGACGCCGAGAACAGCGCCGGGATCATGATCCTGCTCAAGCAGGGCGCCCGGCCCGCCGCCGGCGGATGGGATATCATGGAGGATTTCGCGGCCCTCTACCCGGATCGGGTATGCAGACCGAACGGGGGAAAAGCGGTGCCGCCTCCTGCGGCGAAGAGCGGAAATGCTCCCATAAATCCGCCCGCGCCGCCGCCGGAATTTCGGACAATAAACGCGCCTTCGACAAAAAAAGAGATTGACAAGCCAAAGGACGCGGGCTATATTGACGGGAAAGAGCAATTCACAGGCTTGAGCGCGGACCAGCTTGAAATCGTCACGGCCATCGGCCGGGGCGAGACGCATATCGACGATATTATTGAAGCGACGGGCATGTCGGCGGCAAAGGTGCTCTCCCAGCTTACGATCCTGGAGATCAAGGGCATCATCCGCCGCGCGGCCGGAAGGCGCGTCAGCCTGAATACCAAATAAGCAAAAGTGAGGAAAAACCATGGCAAAAGCAAAGGATCTCGTGATCGTGGAGTCGCCCGCCAAGGCGAAGACGATTGAAAAATATCTGGGCAGCGGCTACAAGGTGACCGCGTCCATGGGACATTTGAGAGATCTGCCCAAGAGCAAGATGGGCGTTGATATAGAAAACGGCTTTGAGCCGCAGTATATTCCCGTGCGCGACAAGCGGGAGCTTATCAATGAGCTCAAAAAGGAAGCGAAGGACGCAAAGACCGTCTTTCTCGCGACGGACCCTGACCGCGAGGGCGAGGCCATCTCCTGGCACCTCAAGGAGCTTTTGGAGCTGGACGACAGCAAGGCCAAGCGCGTGACCTTCAATGAGATTACGAAGAAGGTCGTCACCGAGAGCATTCAGAATCCCCGCAGCATCGACCAGGATCTGGTGGACGCCCAGCAGGCGCGCCGCATTCTGGACCGCATTGTGGGTTACGAGCTCTCGCCGCTGCTGTGGAAGAAGGTCAAGAAGGGGCTGAGCGCGGGCCGCGTCCAGTCCGTCGCCACACGCATGGTGGTGGACCGCGAGGAAGAGATTGAAGCCTTCCAGCCCCAGGAATACTGGCTGCTGGACGCGCGCCTCAACTGCGGGGTGGAGAATTCCTCCTTCACCGCGCGCTTCCACGGCAAGGGCGACAAAAAGCAGGAGCTCCACTCGAAGGAGGAGGTCGACGCGGTGCTCGCCGCCGTGCAGAACGCGCCCTTTACGGTGGACGCCGTCAAGCGCGGCGAGAAGCAGAAATCCCCGGCGCCTCCGTTTATCACCTCCACGCTGCAGCAGGAGGCGTCCCGCAGACTCGGCATGACGCCGCGGCGCACCATGTCCATCGCCCAGCAGCTCTATGAGGGCGTGGAGATCAGCGGCCACGGCAGCATCGGCCTTATCACCTATATGCGTACCGACTCCCTGCGGCTTTCGGAGGAAGCCCTCGCCGCCGCAAGAGACTTTATCACCGAACACTACGGCGAAGCATACTATCCCGGCAAGCCCCGCCGTTTCAAGACCAAGGCCGGCGCGCAGGATGCGCATGAGGCCATCCGTCCCACGGACATCACGCTCACGCCGGAGCTCGTGCGCAAGGATCTGACGCAGGAGCAGTACCGCCTCTACCGCCTGATCTGGGGCCGCTTCACCGCCTGCCAGATGGCAAACGCCGTGTACGACAACGTCTCGGTGGATATCGGCTCGACGGGTTACACCTTCCGCGCCAATTACTCCGAGCTCAAATTCAAAGGCTATACCGCCGTCTATGAGGAATCCCGGGACGAGGAATCCAACGAGCTGGCAAATCCCCTCCCCAGCCTGAGCGAGGGGCAGGAGCTCGTACTGGAAAAACTGACGAGCGAGCAGCAGTTCACCCAGCCGCCCGCCCGCTATACCGAGGCGACCCTCATCCGCGCGATGGAGGAAAAGGGCATCGGCCGCCCCTCCACTTACGCGCCGACGATCTCCTCCATCACTGCCCGCGATTACGTCATCAAGGAGGGCAAGTATCTCAAACCCACGCCCCTCGGCCAAGTGGTCACCGGGCTCATGAAGGAGCGCTTCGCCGATATCGTCGACCTGAAGTTCACCAACCAGATGGAGTCTGAGCTGGACGAGATCGAAAGCGGCAAGGCCAAATGGCGCGACGTGCTGGAGAGCTTCTACGGCGGCTTCAGCAAGGAACTGCACGAGGCCGAGGAGGCCCTGGACGGCGTGCGCCTCAAGGTGCCGGACATCCTCAGCGACGAGACCTGTGACGTGTGCGGGCGGCAGATGGTGGTCAAGAAGGGCAAGTTTGGCTACTTCCTGGCCTGCCCCGGTTTCCCGGAGTGCACCTTTACCAAGCCCATCGTGATCGAGATGCCCGGCAAATGCCCAAGGTGCGGCGGGCGCATCCTCAAGCGCACCAGCAAGAAGGGCTATGTCTTCTACGCCTGCGAGCGCGGCACCGACTGCGGCTTCATCACCTGGGACGTGCCCACCAAGGACTTCTGCCCGATCTGCGGCAAGACGATGTTCAAGCACAGCGGCAGGGGCCCGCTCAAGTCCTTCTGCATCAACGAGAGCTGCCCGAACTTCGTTCCCGAGGACAAGCGCGTCTACAAGAAAAAGACGCCCGAGGAAAAGGCCGCGGCCGAAGCCAAACGCGCCGAGAAGAAGGCCGCGGCAGAGGAAAAGAAAGCCGCCGCAAAGAAGACCGCAGCCAAGACTGCTGCCAAGAAAACAACAACGAAGACGACCTCCGGAAAGACCGCCGCCAGGAAGACGGCAAAGGCGGAGGAATAAGCCATGGAGCAGGTAACGGTACTGGGCGCGGGCCTCGCGGGGAGCGAGTGCGCCTGGCAGCTGGCAAAGCGCGGCATACCCGTCAGACTCGTCGAGATGAAGCCGGAGAAGATGACCCCGGCGCATTCCTCCCCGTATTTCGGGGAGCTGGTCTGCTCCAATTCCCTGAGAAGCGACGAGCTGTCCAACGCCGTAGGACTTCTCAAGGCCGAAATGCGCGCCATGGACTCGCTCATCATGGAGAGCGCGGACGCAAACCGCGTGGCGGCGGGCGGCGCGCTGGCCGTCGACCGCGTAGGCTTCGCACGCACGATCACCGAGAAGCTGGAAGCCCGGGAGAATATCGAGATCATCCGCGCCGAGGCGACCGAGATCCCGGACGGGGAAGTGGTTATAGCCACCGGTCCCCTCTCCAGCGACGCGATTGCAGAAAAAATCGCGGCTCTCTGCCCGGAGAGCGATCTGCACTTCTACGACGCGGTCGCCCCGATCGTCACGCTTGAGAGCGTAGACATGTCGAACGCCTTCTTCGCCTCCCGCTATGATAAAGGAACGGCGGATTATGTAAACTGCCCGATGGACAAGGACGAGTACCTGGCTTTCGTCAAGGAGCTGGTCTCCGCCAAAGAGGCGGAGGTGCACGGCTTTGACGACGGCGGCGTCTTCGAGGGCTGCATGCCGGTCGAGGTCATGGCCCGCCGGGGCGTGGACACCCTGCGCTACGGGCCGTTAAAGCCCGTCGGGCTTATAGATCCCCGCACGGGGAAGGCAAACTACGCGGTGGTACAGCTGAGGCGCGACAACGCGGACGGGACGCTCTACAACCTCGTCGGCTTCCAGACCCACCTGACCTGGGGCGAGCAGAAGCGCGTCTTCTCCATGATCCCCGCGCTCAAAGACGCGGAGTTCGTGCGCTACGGCGTCATGCATCGCAATACCTATCTCAACAGCCCGAAGCTGCTGGATCGCTGTTACCGCCTGAAATCCGATCCCCGCATCAGCTTCGCCGGACAGATGACCGGCGTGGAGGGCTATGTGGAATCGGCTGCCTCCGGGATGCTGGTGGGCATCGAAACCGCGGCCCGCGTGTTGGGGCTCGAGCCGGTGGATTTCCCGCAGGAGACGGCCATCGGCGCGCTGGGGCTCTACATCTCCGGCGGCAGCGTGGGCGATTTCCAGCCCATGAACGTAAACTTCGGCATTATCACGCCGCTGGATCACCGTGTAAAAGGAAAGCGAAACAAGAACGCCGAGATTTCGAAGCGTTCGCTTGAGATCATAGAGAACCTGAAACAGAAGGAGGTTTTCCGCATTGAGGATCATCGTTGACGCCATGGGCGGCGACAATGCCCCCGGCGAAATCGTAAAAGGCGCGCTTCGCGCGAGAAAAGAGCTCGGCGTTGACGTCGTGCTTGTCGGTCGAAAGGAAGAGATCGAACGCTGCCTGAATCCGGACGATATCTGCCAGTTTGAGATCGTCGACGCCCGCGAGCTCGTCACCATGGAGGACGATCCCAGCACCGCCACACGCCGTAAGAAGGATTCTTCCATGACGGTGGCGCTGAACCTCCTGCGCGACGGAAAGGGCGACGCGGTTGTTTCCGCGGGCTCCACCGGCGCGCTGCTGACCGGCGCGACGCTGATCGTCAAGCGCATTAAGGGTATCCGCCGCGCGGCGATGGCTCCGGTTCTGCCCGCTGGGGAGCACGGCATCATGCTTATCGACTGCGGCGCGAATGTGGAATGTACCCCCGAATACCTCCTGCAGTTTGCCTATATGGGCAGCTTCTACGCCAAAAAGATGATGGGCTGCGAGAACCCCCGCGTCGGCCTTCTGAACGTCGGCACCGAGGATACCAAGGGCGGCGAGCTCCAGCACCAGGCCTTCGCGCTTTTGAAGCAGGCCGCGGAAGAGGGGCGCATCAACTTCGTCGGCAACGTCGAGGGCACCGGCGTCTTCATGGGCGCGGCCGACGTCGTCGTGACGGACGGCTTTACCGGCAACGTCCTGCTCAAGGGCACCGAGGGCGCGATCAACTTTATGATGGGCGCGCTCAAGGGCGTGTTCTACAAGAGTACGAAGAACAAGCTGGCCGCGGCGGTTCTGAAAAACGATCTCAAGGCCATGAAGAAGTCCATGGATGTCAACGAGGTCGGCGGCACCGCCTTTGTCGGCATCTCCAAGCCTGTGATCAAGGCCCACGGTTCCTCGAAGGAAGCGGCCTTCTTCGCGGCGATTCGCCAGGCCATTGCCTTCGTCAACGCGGGCGTGGTGGAGGATATCGAAAACAACATCGAATACATGAAGCTGAAAGCAGAGAATTGATGGACAAGCTGGAAGATAAAATCGGATATCACTTTCATAACCGGGAGCTGCTTCAAACCGCATTGACCCACAGCTCCTACGCGAATGAAAGGCACGGCGAGACGCAGAGCTACGAGCGCCTGGAGTTTCTGGGTGACTCCATCCTCGGCCTCGTGACGGCGGAATTTCTCTTCACCCATGAGCCGCAGCTTCCCGAAGGCCGCATGACCCGCCTGCGGGCCGAGCTGGTGTGCGAGGTCAGTTTACATAAAACCGCTCTCGCTCTCGGCCTCGGTGACTATATGCGCCTCGGCAAGGGGGAAGAGCACACCGGCGGACGGGAGAGACCGTCCATTCTGGCGGACATGGTGGAGTCAATCATCGCGGCGCTGTATCTTGATTCCGGCATGGATGAGGCGCGGCGCTTTATCATGGAGCATGTGCTCATGGACGCCCAACTGGACGACGCCCACCGCATCGCCGACTACAAGACCCGCTTCCAGGAGCTGGTACAGAAAAAGAGCAACCAGGTCATCGCCTACCGGTTGGTGGACGAGAGCGGCCCCGACCATGACAAGACCTTTACCTTTGAGGTCTCGGTCAACGGCGAGGTATACGGGCGCGGCAGCGGCAAGACCAAGAAGGAGGCCGAGCAGATGGCTGCCTGCAAAGCGCTGGAGAGCTATCGGGAATGAGCGCCCGCGCCAGTATTATTCCGGTTTTTGTGCCGCATCTCGGCTGCCCCCACGCCTGCGTGTTCTGCAACCAGCGCCGCATTTCCGGCGCGCAGCGGGCGGCGACGGCGGAGGACGTGAAAAACAGCATAGAACAGGCAGCCGCCTTCCTCCCCAAAGGAGGAAAGCGGCAACTGGCGTTTTATGGGGGCAGCTTCACCGCCATCCCCGGCGATCAGCAGGAGGCGCTTTTATCTGCGGCGAGGGAGGCTCTTGACCGGGGTGAGATCGACGCGACCCGCCTTTCCACCCGTCCGGACGCGATCGACGATGAGGTACTGGCGCGGCTCCGGCGCTTCGGGGTCGAGACCGTGGAGCTCGGCGCGCAGTCCATGGACGACAGCGTGCTGCGCCTGTCCGGGAGAGGACACACGGCTGCGGATGTGGAGCGGGCGTCAAAGCTGCTCCAGACAGCGGGCTTCCGGCTCGTTCTCCAGATGATGACCGGGCTTCCGGGGTCAACGGACGAAAAGGACATGGAGACCGCGCGTAAAATCATCGCCCTGCGCCCCGACGCCGTGCGTATCTATCCCACGGTCATTGTGAGGGACACGGCGCTGTATGACATGTGGCGGGCAGGGGAATACCGGGAACATACGGTGGAGGACGCGGTGCGCGTCTGCGCGGAAATCCTGCCGCTTTTTGAGACGGCGGAGATCCCGGTGATCCGCCTCGGCCTCAATCCGACGGACGAGCTGTCAAACGGCGCGGCTGTCGCGGGGGCTTATCATCCCGCCCTGGGCGAGCTGGTCAAAAGCCGCATTCTGCTGAACAGGGCAAGGGAGCTTTTGCGCGGCGTCGGGCCCGGCAGCCGCGTTACACTCACGGTCGGGAGGGGAAAAACCTCCCAGATGACGGGCCGGCATCGGGAAAACATCCGGCGGCTTACGGAGGAATTCGGTCTTGCGGAAATAAAAATCCGTGAAAATTCGGAATCGGGCGGCGAAATCCTCTCATTATCCGTTGAAAAAAGAGCATAGAAGGTTTATAATAAATCGGTTTATTTCAGAAAAAGACAGAGGTCATTGTTTTGTACTTAAAGGCACTGGAGATTCAGGGCTTCAAATCCTTCGCGGACAAGACGCGCCTGAGCTTTGAAAAAGACATCACCGCTATCGTGGGGCCGAACGGCTCCGGCAAATCAAATATCTCCGACGCGATCCTCTGGGTCATGGGCGAGCAGCGCTCCAAGGCCCTGCGCGGCAGCAAGATGGAGGACGTCATTTTCGGCGGCACGGAGAAGCGCGGGGCCATGGGCTACGCGCAGGTGTCGCTCATCATCGACAACTCCGCCCGCATCTTCGATTCCGACAGCTCGGAGATCATGCTCACCCGCCGCTATTACCGCAGCGGCGAGAGCGAGTACTATATCAACAAAGAGGCCGTGCGCCTCAAGGACATCAACTCCCTGCTCATGGACACCGGCCTCGGGCGTGACGGCTATTCCATCATCGGCCAGGGCCGCATCGCGGAGATCGTCTCCTCCCGCAGCACCGACCGGCGCGACGTGTTTGAGGAGGCGGCGGGCATCTCCCGTTTCCGCTACCGCAAGGAAGAGGCCGAGCGCAAGCTGGAGCGCACCGAGGAAAACCTTGTGCGTATCAACGACAAGATCGAAGAGCTTGAAATGCAGGTCGGGCCCCTGAAAAAGCAGGCGGAGGTCGCCAAACAGTATCTGCTTCTGCGGGATGAGCTGCGCGTGCAGGAGATCTCGCTGTGGATGGCTTCGCTCGACAAGCTGCACCAGCAGAATGAGTCCGTGCAGCTGGAATACGAGCAGGTGGCCATGGAACTGGAAAAGGCCAGGGCCGAGCGCGAAGCGCTGTATGCTTCGTCCGAGGGAATCGGGGAGCGCATGCGCCGCAAGGATATCGAGACCGACCAGGCGCGTGAGCGTCTGTCCGCCGCCGAGGGGGAAGCCGCGAAATGCGAATCCCTCGCCGCCGTTCTGCAGGCCGACCGGAAGAGCACCGAGGAGAGCCTGGAGCGCATGCTGTCCGATATTGCCGAGCAGGAAAACCGCGTGCGCGAGGTGCGCAAAAACATCGACGAGGCCGAGGCCAAGCTCAGGGAGCTGGACGAGAGCCTTAAAAAGCTGAACGAAGACAACACCCGCAACCAGAATGCCCTTGAGGGCGCACGCATGAAGGTCAGCAGCCGCGAGACAAATGTGGAAGCTCTGACCGAGAAGGTCAACCGCCTGTCGGTGGACGCGCGCACGATGGATTCCCGTATTAAGCTCCTGGGCGATATGGAGCGGGATTTTGAGGGCTATTCCAAGGCGGTCAAAGGCGTCATGCGGGAATCCGCCCGCGGCAATCTCAAGGGCATCCACGCCCCGGTGGCAAACCTCATCCGCACGGACGACGAATTTGCCCTGGCCATCGAAACGGCCCTCGGCGCCTCCGCCCAGAACATCGTCACCGATACCATGGCCGACGGGCGCAGTGCCATTGAGTACCTCAAACGCACCGACGGCGGCCGCGCCACCTTCCTGGCGCTGGACACCGTGCGCGGAAAAGTGATGAACAACGCGCCCGACCGCGATCCCGGCTTCGTCGGCGTAGCCTCGGATCTTGTAAAGTGCGAGGAGCGCTATGACGGCATTATAGCGGAGCTGCTGGGCCGCACGGTCGTGGCAGAAGGTCTCGGCGACGCGATCCGCATGTCGAAAAACAACCAGAACCGCCTGCGCATTGTGACGCTGGACGGGCAGCTCATCAGCCCCGGCGGCGCGATGACCGGCGGCAGCAGCGTCCGCGGCAGCGGTATTCTGTCCAGAGCCAACGAGCTGGAGAAACTCCGCAAACAGCGCGAGAAAATGCGCGAGGACGAAAAGCGCAGCGCGCAGGAGCTGGAGCGGGCGAAGACCGATCTTGCCTCGGTGCGCTATCAGCTTGACATGTGCGTCGAGGAACAGAGTGAGCTGAAAAGCAGCATTTCCTCTGTGGAAGCCGAGAAACGCGCCACGCTCACCAACACCGCGCAGATGAAGCTGCTGCTCGAAAGTCTCACGGGCGACAGCCTGGAACGCCAGAAAACCGTGGACGCCTTCCGCGGCAGGATCGCGGATTTCGATACCCGCATTCAGGAGCGTGAAAAGGAGCTGGAGGGTTATCGCAGGAAGTGCGAGGCCATCCGCGCGGAGATCGCTGAAATCAGCAAGAGCAAGCTGGAGCTGGAGGGCAAGCGGACAAAGGCCGACAAGGAGGCACGTTCCCGCAGCGATGAGATTTCCGATCTCGAACGCCGCTCCGCAAAGATCGAACAGAAAAAGCTGGCCGCCGAGCTGGAGGAAAAGCAGCTTCTTGACAAGCTCTGGGAGAACTACGAGCTGAGCCATACTGCCGCGCAGTCCCAGCGCCGGCCGGTGGAGAGCATTCCGAAGACAAGCAAGACCGTGTCCGAGCTGCGGGGGAAGATCAACGCCCTCGGCACGCCGAACCTCGGCGCGATCGAGGAATATGAGCGCGTGAATACCCGCTATGAATTTCTCTCGGAGCAGCGCGCCGACGTGGACAAGGCCAAGGCGGAGCTGCTGGATATCATCCGGGACATCACAAGTCAGATGGAGGAGGTCTTTGTCGAACGCTTCAAGGAGATCGACGCATGCTTCCGCGAGACCTTCCTGGATCTCTTCGGCGGCGGCAAGGCGGCGCTGCGGCTCGAAGATGAGAACGACGTGCTTAACTGCGGCATCGAGATCAAGGTGCAGCCCCCCGGCAAGGCGCTTTCCAATATCAGCCTCCTGTCCGGCGGCGAGATGGCTTTTGTCGCCATCGCCCTGTACTTTGCAATCCTCAAGGTTCGTCCGACGCCCTTCTGCGTCATGGACGAGATCGAGGCCGCCCTGGACGACGCGAACGTCAACCGCTACGCAAGCTATATGCGCAAGATGTCCGAGAAAACACAGTTTCTGGTCATCACCCACCGCCGCGGCACCATGGAGGAGGCCGATATGCTGTATGGTGTGACCATGCAGGAAAAGGGCGTCTCCACGGTCATCGAGCTCGACCTTGAGACCGCGCAGAAAACAGCGGAAATTTAATTCGGTTTTACCGAAAACGAAGCCCCCACAGGCAAAGGGGCCAATGCCTCCCTCAGCCGCCTGCGGCGATAAGAGGGAGGGGGATCGCTTCAGCGGTGGAGGGAGCAGGACAGCTCCCACGGAGAGGGAGCTTATAAGGAAGGAGATTTGAATGGGATTTTTTGATAAGATTTTCTCGGGGCTGACCAAGACCAGAGTCAAAATGGAGGATCTGGAGGAGATCTTCCGCAACTATCAGCCGGATGACGACGACTTCTTTGACGAGCTCGAAGAGCTGCTCATCATGGCGGACATGGGCGTGGACACGGTGGACCGTGTGGTCACTTCCATGCACTATCTCTGCTTCGACAAGAACATCCGCCACGGCGACAAGGCCAGAGAGGTACTGATCGACGAGCTCAAGAAGGAGTTGGACGCGGGTAATTCGGAGCTGAAGCTCGGGACGAAACCCAGCGTGATCCTCATGGTCGGCGTCAACGGCGTGGGAAAAACAACCACGATCGGAAAACTGGCGGCTTTATTGAAATCCCAGGGAAAGAGCGTCCTGCTCTGCGCGGGCGACACCTTCCGCGCCGCGGCTGCCGACCAGCTTGAGATCTGGGCTGATCGCGCGGGCGTCGACATCGTCCGCCACGAGGAGGGGAGCGATCCCGCCGCCGTGGTCTATGACGGCATCTGCGCCGGAAAGGCCAGAGGCACCGACGTCATTATCATCGACACTGCCGGCCGCCTCCACAACAAGGCCAACCTTATGAACGAGCTTTCCAAAATGCGCCGCATCATCGACCGGGAGCTGCCCGACGCGGATGTGGAGACGCTCATGGTGCTCGACGCCACCACCGGGCAGAACGGTCTCATTCAGGCCGAGCAGTTCCTGGAGACCGCCGGCCTCACCGGCATCGTGCTCACCAAGCTCGACGGCACGGCCAAGGGCGGCGTGGTCTTCGCCATTGCCAACCGCCTCAAGCTGCCGGTCAAGTTCGTCGGCGTGGGCGAGGGGATCGACGATCTGATCCCCTTCAACCCCAAGGACTACATCGAGGCGCTGTTTAAATAAAAAGGAGATTAGAATGATAACAAGCAAACAACGCGCTCAGCTTCGGGGGCTGGCGATGAATGAGGATACGATCATCCAGATCGGCAAGGGCGGCATTACCGACAGCGTCGTGGAATCCGTGTCCGCCGCGCTCAAGGCAAGAGAGCTGGTCAAGGGCAAGGTGCTGGAAAACTCCATGCTCACCGCCCGCGAGGCCTGCGACGCCCTGTGCGAAGCCTGCAAGGCAGAGCCTGTACAGGTAATCGGCACAAAATTTGTGCTCTTCAAGCGCAACCCGAACGATATAAAAATCGATCTGGTAAAGGATAAGAAGAGATGAGAATCGCCATCTACGGCGGCAGCTTCAACCCGCCGCATATCGGACACGTCGAGGCCGCCCGCGCGGCCGTCGAAACGCTGAAGCCGGACCGCTTTCTGGTCATTCCCGCCAATACCCCGCCCCACAAGGAACTGGAGGAGAACAGCCCCAGCCCCGAGCAGCGGCTGGAGTTCTGCCGCCTCGCCTTCGGGGATATCCCGGGGGTCGAGGTCTCCGATATGGAGCTCAGGCGCGAGGGGAAAAGCTATACCGCCGACACGGTCGACGCCCTGCGCGAACAGTACCCTGACGCGGAAATCTGCATTGTAATAGGGACGGACATGTTTCTCTCCTTCCGCAGCTGGTACCGCTGGCAGCATATTCTGGAGAACGCGACCCTCGCGGTGCTGAGCCGGGAGGATTTCGACCGCCGGGAGATCGAGGAATTCAAGGCGGAACTGGAAGCGGAGAACGGCGCACGCGTCATTGTGATTCCGCACACGCCGCTGCCCATGAGCTCCACGGAGATCCGTGAAAGGCTGCGCCGCGGCCTGGGCGCCGACGATCTCTGCCAGGGGGTCTATGAGTTAATTATACGCAACGGCTTCTATGACGCAAAGCCCGAGCTGCCCTGGCTGCGGCAGATGGTCAGGCCCTATCTGAAGGACGACCGCATCGCCCACGTCACCGGTGTGGAAAGTCAGGCGGTCATGCTTGCCATGCACTGGGGGGAGGACCCGGAAACTGCTGCCATTGCCGGTATCCTTCATGATATCACCAAGGCGATGGGCAAAGAGAAACAGTTGAAACTGTGCCAGAAGTATGGTATCATTCTGGAAAAAGCCGAGCAGGACAACCCCTCGCTCCTGCACGCGCGCACCGGCGCGGCGCTGGCGCGGGATCGCTTCGGCATCTCGGATGAGATCTATGAGGCCATCCGCTGGCATACCACCGGCAGACCCGACATGACCCTGCTTGAAAAAATCATTTACCTTGCCGACTATACCGAGCCGACGAGAGATTTCGACGGCGTGGAAGAGCTGCGGGAGCTCAGCTTTGAGGATCTGGACAAAGCCATGGCTCTGGGACTTGAGATGAGTATTGAGGACCTGCATAACCGCGGGAAAGAGGTTTTCCACGATACCCTGGACGCGTACAATTGGTATAAGAATGTGGCTGAGTAAAAGCCGTGCGCCGTAGAGGCCGATGCCCTCATTGGTCCGCTGACCGACAATTCGCTTTCGGGTCGATCAGGGATCGACCCCTGCGGAAATGTCTATCGAATCATAATTGACAGGAGGAAAAACTATGCTTACTGCCGAACAGATCGCCGCGATCGCCGCGAAAGCCCTGGAAGACAAGAAGGCCAAGGACGTCAAAGTCCTCAGAACGACCGAGCATACCGTACTCGCCGACTATTTTGTTATCTGCAACGGTACCTCCTCCACGCACATCAAGGCGCTGGTTGACGAGGTGGACAAGCAGCTGTCCGAGGCGGGGGAGCCCCCCACGAGACGCGAGGGCCTGCGCTCCGATATCTGGGTGCTGATGGACTTCGGCTGCGTGATCGTACACGTCTTCACCGACGAGGCCAGAAAGTTCTATGACCTGGAGCGCCTGTGGAGCGACGCCGCCGTCGTGGACCCCGCAGCATTGGTACCCGCTGAATAATCTTTGTTATTTCATCATAGGGAGAGAGCATCCAACATGAGATATGATTTCGCAGCCATTGAAAAGAAATGGCAGGACCGCTGGGAAGAATCCAAGCCCTACGCCGCCGAAACCGGGAGCGACAAGCCCAAGTTCTACGGCCTGATCGAGTTCCCGTACCCCTCGGCCGCCGGCCTGCATGTGGGCCATCCGCGCCCCTTCACCGCCATCGACATCGTCACCAGAAAAAAACGCATGGAGGGCTACAACGTCCTGTATCCGATCGGCTTTGACGCCTTCGGCCTGCCGACGGAGAACTTCGCCATCAAGAACCACATCCACCCCGCCATCGTCACGAAGCAGAACATCGAGAACTTCACCAGACAGCTCAAGATGCTCGGCTACGGCTTCGACTGGGATCGCGTGATCGACACCACCGACCCCAAGTACTACAAGTGGACCCAGTGGATCTTCCTGCAGATGTTCAAGCATGACCTTGCCTACAAGACCACCATGCCCATCAACTGGTGCACAAGCTGCAAGTGCGGCCTTGCCAATGAAGAAGTCGTGGAAGGCGTGTGCGAGCGCTGCGGTTCCCCCGTCGTCCGCAAGGAGAAGAGCCAGTGGATGCTGCGCATCACGAAGTACGCCGACCGCCTGATCGACGATCTGGACGATCTGGATTTTATCGAGCGCGTCAAGGTGCAGCAGAAGAACTGGATCGGCCGCTCCACCGGCTGCGAGGTCACCTTCAAGACCAACACCCCCGACGATATCACCGTCTACACCACCCGCGCCGATACTCTCTTCGGCGTGAGCTATGTCGTCATCTCGCCCGAGCATCCGCTGCTGGACAAGTGGCATGCGCTTATCGGCAACTGGGACGCGGTCGACGCCTACCGCGAAGCCGCCTCCCGCAAGTCCGACTTTGAGCGCGGCGAGCTCAACAAGGAGAAGACCGGCGTGCGCCTGGAGGGGATCGAGGTCATCAATCCCGCCACCGGCGAGGCAGTCCCGATGTTCGTCTCCGACTACGTCCTCATGGGCTACGGCACCGGCATCGTCATGGGCGTGCCCGGCCACGACCAGCGCGACTGGGAATTCGCCACCAAGTTCGGCCTGCCCATCATCGAGGTCGTCAAGGGCGGCGACATCACCAGGGAGGCCTTCGTCTCCAAGGATGAGGACGCCATCATGGTCAACTCCGGCTTCCTCAACGGGATGACCGTGAAAGAAGCCATCCCCGCCATGAAGAAATACGCGCAGGAGCAGGGCTGGGGCAAGGAAAAGGTCAACTACAAGCTGCGCGACTGGGTATTCTCCCGTCAGCGCTACTGGGGAGAACCGATCCCCCTTGTCAACTGCGAGAAGTGCGGCTGGGTTCCCGTGCCGGAGGAAGAGCTGCCGCTGGTTTTGCCCAAGGTCGACAGCTATGAGCCTACCGACGACGGCGAATCCCCCCTCAGCAAGATGACCGACTGGGTCAACACCACCTGCCCCTGCTGCGGCGGCCCCGCCAGGCGCGAGACTGATACCATGCCCAACTGGGCGGGCTCCTGCTGGTACTATCTGCGCTATATGGACCCGCACGACGATTTCGCGCCCGTCAGCCACGAGGCCGAGAACTACTGGGGGCCCGTCGACTGGTATAACGGCGGTATGGAGCACACCACGCTTCACCTGCTGTACAGCCGTTTCTGGCACAAGTTCCTGTACGACATCGGCGTCGTCCACACCACGGAGCCTTACGCCAAGCGCACCTCTCACGGCATGATCCTCGGCAAGAACCCGCACTATGTCGGCAACGTCGAGACCGAGGAGGAAAAGCAGGCCCTGATCGAGAAGTACGGCAGCGAGGCCCTGCGCACCAGCGTCAAGATGTCCAAGTCCCTCGGCAACGTCGTCAACCCCGACGATGTGGTCAAGGCCTACGGCGCGGACACCATGCGCGTCTATATCATGTTCATCGGCGACTTTGAGAAGACCGCCACCTGGTCGGACGAGGCCGTGAAGGGCTCCAAGCGCTTCCTGGACCGCTGCTGGAACCTCATGGAGCTGGCAAAGGACGACGGGGAAGTCACCAAAAAGAACGAGCCCATCATCCACAAGAGCATCAAGAAGGTGGGCGAGGATATCGACACCCTCAAGATGAACACCGCCATCGCCCAGCTCATGACCATGGTCAATGAGTTCTATGCCAACGGCTGCACCAGGGGTGATCTGGAATACCTGGTGAAGCTTCTCTCTCCCTTCGCCCCGCACATTGCCGAGGAGATGTGGGAGCAGCTCGGCTTTGCCGCCAAGTACGGCAAGATGGCCATGCAGATGGACTGGCCCAGGTATGACGAGGCCAAGACCGTCGACGCCGAGCGCGAAATGGCCGTGCAGGTCAACGGCAAGCTGCGCTCCACGATCATCGTCCCCGCCGACGCCGATGAGGAGCATATCATCGCCGCCGCCTGCGCGGATGAGAAGATCCAGCGCCAGCTCCAGGGCATGCAGATTGTCAAGACCATCGTCGTCAAGAACAAAATCATTAATTTGATCTTAAAGCCGGCAAAGTAATCATTGACAATTGCCCCCTGAGCCGTTATAATACCAATGCTAAAAGCCAATTCATTGGCCCTTAAAGCGCCGCAAGGCGTATTTGGAGGGAGGGAAATACATGTCTGAAATTTACGTCAAGGAGAACGAGTCTCTGGACAACGCTCTGAAGAGATTCAAGCGCAGCTGCGCCAAGTCCGGCGTTCTGGCCGATCTTCGCAAGAAGGAGTACTACCAGAGCCCCAGCGTCAAGCGCCGCAAGAAATCCGAGGCCGCCCGCAAGAACAAGAACAAGCGCTTCTATTGATCTGACATGTAAAAAACCACCGGTCCTTCGACCAGTGGTTTTCTATTGTCTCCCTCGATGAGGGAGACAAGAATGATCCCGCCGCTTTCGCGGCGGGATCAGGTTTATCAGTGGATTCTTGTGAGCTTGGCAACCACAACGTAGCGGCCGTCGTCGCGCTCGTAGGTGCAGGTGGAGAGCGTGACGATGTGGTCTGTCTCATTGACCTCAACGTCGGACTTGAAGGTGGACAGATCCTTGATGAGCTGAATGTGACCCATGAACTGCTCGGGCGAGTCGAAATTCATCGCGTAGGCGAAGGAGGTCGGCTCGGTAATGAAGCCCGCGATCAGGTCGAGGCGGTAATTGAAGTCCGGGGTGCTCAGATACATGACCGGGTGATCGGGATAAAAGCTCTCATCCCGGTAATTGCGCAGAGTCGCAAACATCGAACCGTCGTTCATGTTATGGCCGTAGACGCAGGTATTCTGATCGGAGAAGTCGGACGCGTTGCGGCAGTCGATAAAGATCGTGCCGTTGGCGTTCTGGATCTCGCCCGGGATGTGGTCAAGATAGTAGAAGTTGTCGTCCGTATAGGCGACCGGATAATTGATCTTGGTGTTCGGGCAGTAGATCCATGCAACGTAGTCGGTGCTCTGCGCGCGCAGCCCGTCAAAGTCAATGTTCAGGGGGCTGACCTCGGGATCAATGCCGTCGCCCTGCGGTTTGTCGCTCTCCTCCGGTACAGGCGTGGGAGAGGCCACGACGGTGGCATACTGGTTTGCAACCTCGTTATAGGCTTTTTCCGCCTGCTTGTAGCCCAGAACAGTGGAAATGATTTTATAGCCGCTGTACGCAAAAACGCACAGCAGGATAATACAAAGCACGATCAGGATGATCCTGACGGCATTGTTTTTCCTCCTCCTTCTTGAACTTCTCGGAGTTGTATTCTCGTCCAAATAAATCGCCTTCCTTTGCTATCAGAGATTTCATTGTAATATTATACCGCAATTTTTTAAAAAGGGAAGCCCCTGTTATAACAAGACGTTACAACAGGGGCGATTGTTCCTTGCTTTTTTGAAATTACAAAAATTACTTGATGGAGACGATGCCGGCGCCGGTCTGCTCGTTGAAGGTTTCGACTGCACCGTCCTGCAGGGCCTCTACGAGAGCCTTGATCTCGGGACGGTTTTCATCACCGCGGCGGACGGCGACGAGGTTGGCATAGGTCTGGGCGGCGTTGCCGGCAGCATCCTCGATGGCGAGCGCGTCGGTGGTCTTGAAGCCCGCATTCAGCGCGTAGTTGTAGTTGATGACGGCGATGGTGCCCTTGGGGCTGTTGGTAAGCAGGGAGGGAACAGCGTCAGCCTGGGCGGCCTGAACGGTGTAGCCCTTGGCGTCCTTGATGTCGAGTACGGAGGGGGCAGTCTCAACGGAGGCGTCCTCGGGCAGCTCAATCAGGCCCTCCTGCTGGAGCAGAAGCAGTGCGCGGGTCTGGTTGGAAACGTCGTCGGGAACCAGAATGGTAGCGCCCTTCTCCAGATCCTTGAGATCCTTGAGGGTGGTGCTGTAGATGCCCATCGGCTCATAGTGGACGAGGCCGGCGGAGACAAGGTCGGTGCCGTTGGCTTCATTGAAGCTGTTCATGTAGGGGGCGTGCTGGAAGTAGTTGGCGTCCAGGGTGCCGTCCTGCAGGGCAGTGTTGGGCAGCACGTAGTCGTCATAGATCACGATATCGAGCTTGATGCCCTTCTCTTCGAGCTTGGGCTTGACGATCTCAAGCAGCTCGCCGTGGGGGGTGGAGCTGGCGCCGATCTTCAGGGTGACGGGAGCATCGGCGGCAAAGGCGGCGGCGGAAAGGCTTACAAGCAGAACCGCGCAGAGGATCAGAGCGAGTGTCTTTTTCATTTCAGTGTTCTCCTTTTCAAAAAATTTTTTACTTTGTGATACGTTTATCGGTGCGGTGCGCAATGGCAGTCCCCACCTCCTGAATAATCTGGACGATTATTACAGTCAGAAAAACACAGATCCACTTGATATCGGGATTGAAGCGCTGGTGGCCGTAGCTGATGGCGATCTGGCCGAGACCGGTGCCGCCGATCGTGGAGGACATGGCGGAGTAACCCAGAATGGTGACCATGGAGATCACCGCGCCCATGATGAGCGAGGGCCGGGCCTCCGGCAGGAGCACCTTGGTAATGATCTGGAAATTGTTCGCGCCCATGGACTGGGCGGCCTCGATCACCCCGGCGTCGACTTCCTTGAGGGAGGATTCCACCATACGGGCGATGTACGGCGAGGCCGCGATCACCAGCATGACGATCATGGCTTTGTTGCCGAGGGACGTGCCGACGATGAAGTTTGCCACCGGCAGCATGGCGACCATCAGGATGATAAAGGGAATGGAGCGGAAAAAGTTCACGATGATGCCCAGCAGGCGGTTGAGCCAGTGGATGGGACAGATGCCCTCACGGTCGGTGATGTTGAGGATCACACCCAGCGGCAGGCCGATCACATAGGAGATCGCGGTGGAGATCACGGTCATATAGATTGTCTCCCATACGCCGCGCTGGAGGATTCCGGCGTCCCAGAGCTTGTAAAAAGTTTCGGAGAGCATCAGGCTTCCTCCTTCCATTTGACCGGGCTGTTCTTGAGCCAGGACATGACCTTGGCGGCCTGGTTCTCGTCGGTGGGCAGCTCGATGATCATGTGACCGTAAACGATGCCGTCAAAATCCTTCGTGTCGGCGAACATGATGTTGACCGGCGTCTGACAGTCAAGGGTCATTCGGGAAATGACCGGCTCCTTCGACTGCATACCGTCAAAGATCAGGCGGATCTTCTTGCCGCCGCTGGTTTCAAGCGCGGCGCGGTCCTGGGGAAGGATAAGCTCCCGCGCGATCTGCGACTTGGGATTCGTAAACACGTCGCTGACGCGGCCCTCTTCGGCGATACGGCTCTGATCGATGACGGCGACGCGGTCGCAGATCTGGTCGATGACCTTCATCTCGTGAGTAATGACAATGATCGTGACGCCGAGCTCCTGATTGATCCGACGCAGCAGCTCAAGGATCGAGCGGGTGGTGTTCGGGTCGAGAGCGGAGGTGGCTTCGTCACAGAGGAGGTAGCGCGGATCGGAAGCGAGGGCGCGGGCGATGGCGACGCGCTGCTTCTGGCCGCCGGAGAGCTGTGCGGGATAGGCGGCGGCCTTCTCTTCAAGTCCGACCACCTTCAGAAGCCCCAGCGCTTTCTCACGTGCTTCCTGGCTTCCGACCCCGGCAATCTCCAGCGGGAAGGTGACATTCCGAAGAACGCTGCGCTGTTCCAAAAGGTTGAAGCCCTGGAAGATCATGGAGATCTTCCGGCGCATTTTCAGAAGCGCGGCGCGGGGAAGCGTGGTAATATCCTCGCCGTCGATGATGACGCTGCCGGAGGTCGGACGCTCCAGAAGATTGATGCAGCGGACGAGCGTGCTCTTGCCCGCGCCGGACAGGCCGATAATCCCGAAAATTTCGCCGTCCTGTATGGTGAGATTGATGTCCTTCAGCGCTTCCACATCGCCGGAGGCGGAGGAATAGGTTTTACACAGCTCTTTCAGTACGATCATTGGATGGGATTCCTTTCGGAAAAAGTGAAAAGGCCCGGAAAACTCGTACAGCTTTCCGAACCTGATTGAATACCGAAACAATCAAATGGAGAAAAGATCTGACGAGTCACTTTTGGGCGCGCATCATCATGCGCATGCCGCACATGCACATCCCCATCATCATGCTGTTGAGGGTGTTGAAACGCATCGTGACCCGGCTCCTTTCCTACAGGATGTCTGCATTATAGACCCGCCCCGCCCCACTGTCAAGCAGGGCGGGGCAGATTCATGAATTTAACCATGCAAAGCGGCAAAGCGCTTTCACATTCCTGAGAATTTGCACAAAATGTTGAAACGGGCAGGAATTACATGTAATGGCAGCGTAAATAATCCACAATCAGCGCGATGCCGGCCGCGGCAATGCTCCGGCCGTCCGGTGTAAGGAACTCGTCGGAGAGGAAGCCCTGCTCATCGTTGACGATGGCGGCAATGTCGGCATAGTAAGCGCCGGTGTCGGTGCAGACCTGTCTGATCCAGCTGTTGGCGCTCGCGATGAGCTGGGGACTCAGCCCGTCGCCGCCCTGATAGTTGGAGCTGATAGAGCCGATGGAGCAGACAATGATGTTGGTGCTGGGGGAGGCTTCGCGGATGCTGTTGATCAGCCGCGTATAGCCGTCTGTAAACTCCTGCTCCGTCGTATCGGCCAGCCCGTCGCCGCCGAGGTACAGAAGCACGGTGCGCGGGCGGGTGACCATGGCGGCGTTCGACGGCGTGATGAGCGACCCGTCCACAAAGACGATGGGCGACTCCGCCGCATTTTTCGCCATGAGGCCGCTGCCGTCATCCGTCCAGATCTGCGCGTTGACGCCGTCGCCGTAGTTGGTGACGTAGCTGCGCAGCCCCATCAGGGTCTTGTCAAGGAGGAAGGTCATGCCGAAAACGTCTTCCAGATTGCCCTTCTTCGTCTCGGGAACCGGCATGAGTTGGTTCGCTGTCGACTCAAGCCCGGCGAGATCGACGTCAACCGGTTTTTCACCGCGCTCGATATGTCCGAGAACAAGTGTCCCGTCCGCCCTGTTCCCGGTGTTTTTCTGGGACATGGCAAAAATCAGCGCGACCAGCATCGCCACCAGGCACAGCAGGATCCCCACCGCCCAGAGCAGATTGCGCGTATTGGACGCCCGGTTTTTCATGACAAAACCTCCCTTTGCAAATATGGGCGGCCGCAGGGCCGCCCATACAGCGTTTCTTTATGGTGAATGAAAGGTCCGGAATTACTCCTGCTCGGCCAGAGCCTTGGCTTCCTCGATGACCTTCTGCTGAACGTTGCCGGGGGCTTCCTCGTAACGCACGAACTTGCAGGTGAAGGAGCCGGCACCCTGGGTCATGGAACGCAGGTCAATGGTGTAGGAGCTCATCTCGGCCAGGGGAACCTCGGCCTCAATGGTGGTCATGCCGTCCTCGGCGGGCATGGAGCCCATCATGGTGCCGCGGCGCTTGGAGTTGATGTCGCCGATGATGGCGCCCTGGAACTCGTCGGGAATGGTGACGAACAGCTGACCGATCGGCTCAAGGATGGTGGGCTTGGCCTTGGGGATGCCGTCCTGGTACGCGAGACGCGCGGCGGTCTGGAAGGCCATATCGTTGGAGTCGACGGGGTGGTAGGAGCCGTCGTACAGGGTGGCCTTGAGGCCGACCAGCGGGTAACCGGCGAGAACGCCCTTCTGCACGGCGTTGCGCAGACCCTTTTCGACGGAGGGGAAGAAGTTCTTGGGGACGGAGCCGCCGAAGACTTCCTCGGCAAAGATCATGTCGTCCTGCTCATCCTGCGGCTCGAAACGAATCCAGACGTCGCCGAACTGACCGGAACCGCCGGACTGCTTCTTGTGACGGCCGTGGGCCTCGACCTTGCCCTTGATCTTCTCGCGGTAGGCGACGCGGGCGGGCTTGAGCTCGGTGTCGACATTGTAGAGGTTCTTGAGCTTGGAGCAGAGCACGCCGATCTGGATGTCGCCCGCGCCGGAGATGACCATCTGATGGGTCTCGGCGTTGTTGACGAGCGTGAAGGAGATGTCTTCCTCACCCAGCTTGTTCAGGCCGCCGGCGACCTTGTCGTCCTGACCCTTGGTCTTGGGCGCGATGCACATGGAGTAGCAGGGCTCCGGAATGTCGATGGCGGGCAGCTCGATATCGTCCTTGGAATCGGTGACGGTGTCGCCGGTCTTCCAGTCCATCTTGCCGATGGCGACAATGTCGCCGCAGCAGGCCTCGGTGACCTCGGTGCTCTTCTTGCCGCACATGGTGTACATACGGCCGAGCTTATCGGTGGAGGAGGCGCGGACGTTGCGCAGGGACATGCCCGCGGCAATCTTGCCGGAGAGAACCTTGACGAAGCTGTACTTGCCGAACTTGTCGGACACGGTCTTGAACACGAAGCCGATCACGCCGTCGTTCTTCTCCTCGGGGGCGGGGCAGTAGTCGGCGATGCCCTGCAGCATGGCGATGGTGCCGACATTGGTCATGGCGTCGCTGGCGAACACGGGGACGACCGCGCGCTCCTTCACGCCGACCTTGAGACCTTCAATGATGTCGGCCTCGTCGAGCTCCATGGTCTCGAAGAACTTCTCCATGAGCTCTTCGGTGGCGCCGGCGGCAGCCTCCATCAGCTCCGCGCGCAGATCCTCAACATGGCCTGCGTCGGCGGCGGGGACGGCGGTCTTGTCAACCTTGTTGCCCTTGGTGATGTAGGCGACGTTGTGGACAAGGTCGATAACACCCTTGCCGTCGGAGGTGGGGATCGTGACGGGGCAGACGATGGAGCCGTACTTGCCCTTCAGGGTCTCGAGAGCCTTGAAGTAATCGCCGTGCTCCTCATTGCACTTGGAGATGCAGAACATGACGGGGAGCTTCGCGTTCTTCAGGTAATTCCAGCTTCTCTGGCCGCCGACGGGCAGACCCTCGGCCGTGTCCTTGGCGGAGGTGACGATCATGCCGCACTCCACAGCGCGCAGGGCGCACAGCACGTCGCCCACGAAGTCGAAGTAGCCGGGGCAGTCGAGCACGTTCATCTTGACGCCGTTGTAGTTCACGGGGGCGACGGAGGTCGCGATGGTGATCTGGCGGCTGGTCTCTTCGGGATCGTAGTCGCAGACGGTGTTGCCCTCGGCGACCTTGCCCATACGGTCGATGGCGCCGGTGCAGTAGAGCATGCTCTCAGCGAGACTGGTCTTGCCGTTGTTGCCGTGGCCGATGAGGCAGATGTTGCGAATGTTTTTGGTTTCGTAGCTCATGTGACGTTTCCTCTCTGTTGAAGTATATGCAAAGATTAAGAATACGCGATCAAAGCGATCAATTTGCAATCAATTTATTATATACTATGCTGCTTTCCTTGGCAAGAGCAAATTTTCATCGAAAATAAGAAAAAATGCAACAGGGGCCGATCGCTTGGATCACAGCAAAAAATGTGTCATCCTGAGCGGAGCGAAGGATCCCCCGGTATTACGTATCCACAGGGGATTCTTCGCTGTGTTCAGAATGACACGACAAATTTGAAATGACACAATAGGTTTGAAATGACGCGATAAATTTGAGGTGTTCTGCTTTACCGCTTCACGCTTACGAAGAAGCTGACCAGAATGACCGGCAGCGTCCAGAAGAACAGGTACAGAAACAGGCTTGCCAGCGGGTTTGCGCCGGTGGTAAGAAAGCGGATGAAAACCAGCGCCACGCCCAGAACGGAGGCGAAGATGTTCAGCACAAGGTTGATGTTTGTGGCAAGGAACATGCTGCGCCCGATATCCGCCACGCTCGTCAGCGGGGCAAGACCCTCGTTGCAGAGGATGGCAGAGATGCGCTCGTCTTTTTCGTTGTCCGAGGGTTCGGAGAGACGGAAGCGCTCCACATAGGGCGGAAAGTCGTAGCCGTCGGTGGCGATGTCGAAGGTGTTGTGCAGCATCTCGGGATTGACGTTGAAGTCGCGCACGGCGAAGACCGGCGGGCGGGCGGTGCGGACAAGGTCGACCAGCGCGCGGCGGATCTGCGGCTGCCCCTCGTACTTGAGGGAGAAAATGCCGTAGAGGATGCCGTCGATGGCCAGCAGTACGGTGGTCTTGTCGGTCAGGCGGAAGGGGATGCGCACGTTCATCAGGCGCATGAGATCCGTGCTGCCGCAGAGGACGACGTGACCTTCAATGACGCCCTTCATGCCGCCGCCGGGCATGACCTCAAAGCCGGAAATCTGCTTGTCGGGGGAGTCGGTCTCCCGCATGAGCTCCCCAAAGCAGCCGGAAGCACAGCAGCCGGAGGCCTGCATCATGGAGCCCGCGTAGGAGATGACCTTCTGCGCGTCCTCGTCGGCGAAGATGCGGACGCTCTCAATGCTGACGGCACTCTCGGGGAAGAGGTCGCGGTCAGTGACGATCAGGTTCTTGCTCGCGCCGATGTCGCACAGGCCCGACCAGCCCGCGATCGCCGCGCCGAATTTGAAGATCCTCGACGAGCCGAGGAAGAAGGGCAGGGCGAAGGAGAGCATCGCACCGAAGGGGACGGTCAGAACAAGCTGGGCCGAGAGAATGTAGATAAACTCGGGATAGCTCTTCTTTACGATTGTGACGATCAGAGACAGGAGCAGTGTGACCACGAACAGGATCGGTGCCAAACGGGCATACAGCGTCTCGTCCGGCCCCGCTTCCTCTGTGCGGCGCACGAAGCCATGTACGGAGCGCAGGGATTTGAGCAGCGTGATCTGATCCTTCTCCAGCGTATTCTCACCGGTGACGGCGAAGAAGTGTTTGCCGATGGCGGGAACGCGCGTCGCCTTGCGCAGGCCCCGGGCCGAGAGATGGGACGCCAGCAGCAGCCCCACGATGACAGAGGAGGAGATCGCGCACAGCGGCATGTGCGGGGCCGCCGTTTTGGAAAGGGCGACGATCAGCGCGTCGATCCCGGTAAAGAGACAGGAGACGACGGCGAGGCTGTCCGCCCCGAAATGCAGATCAAAGGCGTTGGCGACGGCGTTTGCGACCACGTCGAGCGACAGGAGCATAATGAGCGCCTGCAGACCGAAGCAGAAAGCCGCGTCCACGGGCAGGGACTTCATCATCCCCGGCACGGGCATCTCCAGCGATATGTACAGCAGCACGGCCAGAACGCCCACGCTGATGCGGAGGCGGTATTTCATGGAGCGCAGGAAGGAACCGTAGTACTTCGACGCCTCGGCGGGCGTGAGCTCGGGGCCGAGATCCTCTTCGCTGTCGCGCATGGTCTCGGAGGTGCGCCCGCGCACAGTGCCGCGCAGCTTCAGCCATACGGAAGCGAGGATGGACAGCAGATACTCCTTAAAGCTCGGCGGAACATACAGGTCGGATTCCCGGTACTTCCGACTGCCCTCGTCGTCGTAGTCGTCGAAGTCCTCATCTTCATCGGTGCTGTCCATGCTCTCCGGCGCGGAGAGGTACTCGTCGTCCCGGCGTTCGGGATTGACGGCATAGATCGCGGGACCCGCGTCGCTGTCGCTGATTTCCGCTGCGCTCTCTTCCTCGGCGGGCGTTTGCTCTTCGGCGGCCTTTTCCGCGGCGCGGCGTCTTGACCTGCCGAAGAGGGAGCGGTGCTTTTTCCGCGGTTCTTCGTCCGTATCCTGCCGCTCGGCCAGGGGATCGTCATAATCCGGCGTCCACTGGGAGGGATTGTATTCGGTCTGCGGCACGGGGACATAATCCTCGTCGGCGCTCAGATCGACTTCCGTCTTTCCGTAAGCGATGGTTTTCTGCCTGTTCTCGCCGTCGAGATCAAAGCGTCCGTCGATTTCCGGCTCCTTTGCGTCGGGCGTGTAGACGGGCCTGTCCTTTCTCGGACGGTAACGCTGCACGTCGGCGTCGTAGTCAAGAGCCTCATCAAGGTCGAATTCGTATCTCTCCCCGGGCGCTTCTTCCGCCGGCGGGGCCGCTGCGGGAGCGGGAGCTTCCGTTTCCACGTTGAGCAGATCGTTCAGCTCCACATGGTAGCTGTCGGCGCTCGCGCGGTCACGCCGGGAGACGACGCCGGACTTGGCCTGCATAGTGGCGATCATCTCACGCGCCTCCTGCTCGGCTTTGCCGCGAGAGCCGCTGTGGAGCGCGTACAGCCGTCCGCTGTCCTCTTCATGTGCCGTCTCCGGCTCGTAGACGGCGTCGTCCGCGGCATCCTCCGCGCTGTAATCCGCGTCGGGGTAGTCGTCGGGCCCGCCCATGGGCGCGGCCTCAGAGGGATAGTCCTCAACATAGTCCCGGGGCTTCTCAGCCGCTGACACAGAGCCGCGCTTTTTCAGGAAAGAGAGAAAACCGCCTTTTTTCTTAGGCTCCGCCCCATCGCGCTCCCGCCTGCGGGCAGGCTCCGAGATCGCTTCCTCTTCCTGCTGCTTTTCATATTCGTCGCCGGAGAGATATTCGTCCAGATCCACGTCCGGTTTAAGAAAAGCGGCCTGCTCCTCCGCGTCCGGCTCAGAGCTCTCCTCCGCCGGCACACCGGCGTAAGGAGACGCTTCGCCGTTATCCGCGATGGTCTTATCGCCATACTCGTCGTATGAGTCTTTGAAATTCGGGGTGAGCGCCTCGCCGAAATGATAAGAGACATGCTCCTCCTCTGCAGACTGCGCCGCAGTTCTGGCCGGCAGCGCCGAAGCGTCAAACGGCGTGTCATATTTCGAGGAAAGCTCCGGCAGCTCTTCGTCCGGCGAAACAGGGGAAGCGTCAAGGGAAAAATTATGCTTTTCCTGCGCGGGGCGAACAGGCTCGGTGCGATGCAGCTCATCGAAACGCGCGTCATTCTTCTCCTTTTCAGGGGAGAGAGGCGCTCTTTCGTGGAGATCCCATCTGTTGTCATCCATAATCATACCTGCCTTTTGTCTCTGTCGGAGAAAACCTCAATTGCTTCTCTGACGCAAAACCTCGTACATGGTGACGGCTGCCGCCGCGGAGGCGTTGAGGGAGTTGAGCCGCCCTTTCATCGGGAGACTCAGCACAAAGTCGCAGCTCTCCCGCACCAGACGGCCCATGCCGTCCCCTTCGGAACCGATCACCAGCGCAATGGGCCCCTTCAGATCAGTGCTCCAAAGCCCGCAGGCTCCGTCGGCGGCTGTGCCGTAGACCCAGAGTCCGGCCTCTTTCAGCTCCTTGAGCGCGGCAGGGATATTTGCCACCCGGGCGATGGCCATGTATTCGGCGGCGCCGGCGGAGGCCTTGCCCACGATGGCGGTCAGTCCCGCGCTGCGGCGCTTGGGGATCACGACGCCGTGCGCGCCCACGCATTCGGCGGTGCGGATGATCGCGCCCAGGTTGTGCGGATCGCTGATCTCGTCGCAGACAATGACGAAGGGCGCCTCATTCCGCTCATTCGCGATTGTGAGGATATCCGCGATCTCGCAGTAATCCCGCACGGCGACGAGCGCCACCACGCCCTGGTGGGCCTTGGTCCGGCTCATAAAGTCCAGCTTGCGCCGGTCGGCCTCGACCACCACCACGCCCTGTTCCCGCGCTTTGGAGGCGATATGCCCCAGCGTTTTGTCCACGTCGCCCTTGGCAATAAAAATTTTGTCGATGGGGCGCCCGGCGCGCAGGGCCTCAATGACGGCGTTTCGCCCCTCAATCAGCTCGTTTTCAATGGCCTCGCGGCCGATGTCCTTTTCTTTTTCCATAATTCAGACCTCATCCATAATCACTTGGTTTACATATTATCATAGACGTCCCTTTTTTGAAAGCCCCAGTTTGCAAATTTACAAATTTTTATAGACATCCTCACGCCGAAAGGGTATATTGATAGAAAACCATAAACTGTTCAGGAGAAACGCCATGAAAGACCCAAGAAGAAAAATCGAGCAATTCTGCTATCGCCATCCGAACTTCGGCATTCCGAATCTGATGCGCTATATTGTGATCGCCAGCGCCGCGTTCTGGCTGATAAACGCGGTTTACCGTCCATCGATGGGGCAGCTGCCGTTTCTGTACTATCTGCAGTTCGACCCGGCGCTGATCCTGCGGGGACAGATCTGGCGCATCATCAGCTTTATTTTCATCCCCCCCTCGACGGGCCTCCTCGCTTTCATCGCGTTCTACTTTTATTATTGGATCGGCAGTACGCTTGAAAATCAGTGGGGGACGGGACAGTTCACCATCTACTTTTTCACCGGCGTCATCCTCACGGTGATCTACGGCTTTCTGATCTATTTTATCACCGGCAGGTCTGTGGTTCTGAGCTCGACCTATATCTATCTGTCGATGTTCTTCTCCTTCGCGGCAATGTTCCCGGACATGCAGGTGCTGTTCATGTTCTTCATTCCGATAAAGATGAAATACCTGGCGCTGGTGGACGCGGCCTTTTTCCTGCTTTCCGTGTTTACCACGCCCTTCCCGGAGAATCTGCTGCCGGTGGTGGCGGTGCTGAACTTCCTGATCTTCTGTGGCCCGGAGCTGAAAGCCATGCTGCCCCGCAAGCAGAGTCGGAGCACCATCAACTTTAAGCGTGAGTCCGCCCGCATCCGCCGCGAACAGCAGGATAAGCTCTACAACCACAAGTGCGCGGTCTGCGGCAGGACGGATACGGAATACCCGGATCTGGAGTTCCGCTACTGCTCCCGCTGCGCAGGCTACCACTGCTTCTGCGCCGATCATATCAACAATCATATTCACTTTACGGAGTGAAAAAACGTCTTACGTCGGATTACATTGCAGGGGGCGTCGCCCCCTGCATTTTCAAAACATCATGCATGTGAGAGGAGCGCAAGCTTGAGAGCAAAAGGATGGTTCCTGACATTATTCAGCCTTGCCGTGATGTTCGGCACGGTGCTGGGACTGCGGTATTACCAGCGCTTTGACCGGGCGGGGGAGGCCGACAGGCTCTATGCCGCGGGCGAATTTGAGGCGGCGGAGACGCTGTACCGTGAGCTTGAAAACGCGGAGGGCGTTCAGCGCTGCGAAGATGCCCTGCGTGAGCAGCGCTATCTCGAGGCGCAGCGCCTTCTGGAAGTCGGTGACTATGAGAACGCAGCGGCGCTGCTCAAGCCTCTCGGGGAGTATAAGGAGAGTAAGTCGCTGCTGCGCGACTGTGATTTTCTGCGCGCCAACGCTCTGGCAGAGAGCGGGGAAGTCGAACAGGCGCGGCGGATCTATCAGACGCTGGGGGACTACCCCGGCTGCGAAGAAGCGCTCAAGGCGCTGATCCCGGCCCTTTACGACAGGGCAATGGAGCTTGCAAAGGAGGGCGAGACGGAGCGCGCCTGCACCCTCTGGCGCGAGTGCGGCGACTACAAATACAGCAGGAAGTATTTCGAGAGAGGGGAGCGGGCACTGACGCTTCTGGCTGACGGAAACCGCAAAAAGCTGAACGATCCCTTGCGCCGCTTTGACAATCCGTTCAACAAGAACACTTACCTCTGCGACGAGGCCTATATCGTCTTCCCGGAGGAGCCGAATAAAGACACGCGCTTCTTCCTCTATTTCCCCGGCGGCCGGGACGAGGAGCTGTATACCGAATTCCTGTACTACTACCTTGCCAATCCAGCGCCGAATACCCTGGCGGTTTTCCTGATCCGCAATGATCTTCCGGATATGGAGGGCTGCTGCAAAAAGGGCCTGCGCGTTCTGGACGAGGCGGCGGCGGACTGCGGCCTCTTTGTCGCTGAGGCGCTTGCCGCAGGCTCCAGTCTCGGAGCTTATCCCGCCCTGCAATGCCCGATTGTTGCCCGGCGGGACTATTCGATCAGGATTCCCTGCGTCCTCTCCCTCGACGCGGGCAACGCCTGGGACGAGCCGGACCTGATCCCGACTGTCGCCCAGTGCCAGGAGCTTGCGCAGATCGGGACGCATCTCTATCTCTTCCAGCCGATCTGGGTGGATATCAGTTATCCGCCGGTGGCCCGCATGGTCAACAGCGGCTGCTGGGTTATGCACGCGGGCTGCCTGCACGACGATCACGAGCAGATCAGCTATGACGTGCTCGGCATGGGCGTCATCGACTGGGCCCTCGGCGACCGGGAAGGCCACTGCCCGGGCGAGATTTTCACGTTCCGGAGATTGAAGAGGGAGTAAACCATCAGAAGGAGACACAATCATGACCGAAAAGCTTTATTATCAGGACAGCCACCTTTTCACCTTTGAGGCGGCGGTATTGGACTGCCGCAAGGAGAAAAAGGGTTACAGCGTTGCGCTTGACCGGACGGCGTTTTTCCCGGAGGGCGGGGGACAGCTTGCCGACACCGGCGTCCTCGGCGGCGTGCGCGTGCTGGACGTGCACGAGCGGGGCGGCGAGATCCGCCACTACACCGACGCGCCGCTGGAGATCGGGGCGCATGTCGAGGGCTTTGTCGACGCCGAGCAGCGGCTTCGCAGGATGCAGAACCATTCGGGCGAGCACATTCTCTCCGGCCTTGTCCACAACGCATACGGCTTCGACAATGTGGGCTTTCACATGGGCGCGGAGTGCATGATCATCGACTTCTCGGGCGAGCTCACATGGGAACAGCTCACAGAGCTGGAGACGCGGGCGAACGAGGTCGTGCGGCAAAACATCCCGCTGCACATCTGGTTCCCCGACGCAAGCGAGCTGCAGAGCATCGAATACCGCAGCAAGCTGGAGCTGACGGAAAACGTGCGCATCGTGGAGATCCCCGGCGTGGATCGCTGCGCCTGCTGCGCCCCGCATGCGGAGCGCACCGGGGAGGTGGGGATCGTCAAGATCCTCGACAGCCAGCGGCACCGCGGCGGCATTCGCGTGAGCGTCGTATGCGGCCTTGACGCGCTGGAGGACTACCGCGCGCGGCAGGAGAGCGTGACGGAGATTTCCCGCGCCCTCAGCGCCAAACGCGGCGAGGTGACCCGGGCGGTGCAGCGCGTCCTGAACGAACAGCAGAGCATGAAGGAGCGCTGCGACGCGCTCTCCCTCGCGCTTATCCGCTTCATGGCGGAGGCCGAGCCGGAGACAGCGGGGAATATCCTCGTCTTTGATGCGACCCTCGGGGAGATCGCCCAGCGGGAGCTTGTCAACCGGCTCATGGAAAAGGCGGGCGGCTTCGCGGCGGTCTTCTGCGGCAGCAATGAGGACGGCTGGCGCTATATCATCGGCAGCAAACGTCTCGACCTGCGCGCCATGTCCCGGGAAATCAACGCCGCAATTCAGGGCCGCGGCGGCGGAACGCCGCAGATGATCCAGGGCAGCGCCCGCGCAGACAGAGCCGAAATCGAGGCCGGGCTGAGAGAACTGAAGGCGTAATAAAACCGAAGGGGGCCGATCAGAGGATCGGCCCCTGCCCATTACCGTGTCATTCTGAGCGAAGCGAAGAATCCGGTATTGCACGCGCGATGCCGCGGGATCCTTCGCTGGCGCTCAGAATGACGCACATTCGGGGGTTACGGGAGAGCGCACACAGAAGGCCGGAAACTGTATAGCACATCTCGCGTAAATATCCTTACAATGTTATAGAAAATGTACAAAACCGAGCGGAATGTAAAACAATAACCCCGCAATTTTGACAAATTTCGAATTGACAAGCTGTTCACGCTTTGTTAAAATAAAAGCATAAGTATGGGCGTATTGCGCCCAGCGAAACAACGGAAACCGGAAAATATATTTGGAGGGTTATCTTGTGAAAGATCTCAAGCATCTGATCTACTTTGAGAATCTGCTTCAGGAAGCCAATAACGAGCTGGTACAGCAGGGCAAAAAAGAGGGCCTGCGCGCGATCGGCTATACCTGTTATTTCATGCCTGAAGTGCTTCTCGATCTGCCCGGCTGCTTCTCGGTCAGACTGAGAGCGCCGCGCTGCGTATCCCCCGACATTGCGACATACTATCTGTCCGGCCGTGTCTGCCACTATGCCCGCTCCCTGATGGAGCGCGCCCTTGAGGGCGGATACAATTTCCTCGACGCCCAGATGGCCACCGAGACCTGTACCGCCACCTGCCGCTTCCAGGAGCATATCCAGCAGAAGCACCTCGACTCCGTGGACGATATGCGCATCATCGACAACGATGATTTCTTCTGCGAGTTTACCGACATCCCCTTCAAAAACACCGAGAACAGCTATCAGCATTTTGAAACACAGCTTCGCGCCCATGTGCTCACGCCCCTGCATGAGCATTTCGGCATCGACGTCTCGGACGAGGCGCTCGTCAAAGCGATCGAGGAGCATAACGAGGTCTGCCGCCTCATCAACGAGATCGGCGATTACCGCAAGCTGGACAATCCCACCATCACCGGCTATGAGTTCCATGTCATCCAGCTCGTCTCTCTTACATGTCCCAAGCACCTGATCCTGCCCTATCTGCGCGAGACCGCAGAGGAGATGAAGACCCGCGAGCCCGATCTGAAGAAGAACTTCCGCTGCAAGGTGGTTCTCGCCGGCTCCGAGAACGACGACCCCGATTTCACCAAGCTCGTAGAAAGCTGCGGCGCCCTCGTCGTGTGCGACCGTTTCTGCTACGGCGCCGTGGAATCCCGCGTTCCCATCGTACTTGAGGAGGGCAAGAGCCCGCTGCGCTGCGTGGCTGAGCACTATCTCAAGACCTCCAACTGCCCGCGCTTCATGCCGCAGGATGAAATGCGCGAGCGCAAAATGAGACTGGCAAATCTCGCGAAGGAATACCACGCCGACGGCATTATCATCGCCTCCAACAAGTTCTGCGAATACTGGAGCTATGAGCGCGTGATCGATACCTTCATCCTCAAGCGCGACTTCGGTCTGCCGGTCTGCTCCATCGAGAAGGAATACATCAACGCCGCCTCCGGCCAGCTTCGCACCCGCTTCCAGGCCTTTGTGGAGAGCGTCGAGATCAAGCACATCCAGGAGGGCAAATAAGATGGCTAAAAAGACACTGGGCAAAGCATTCAGAGATTTCTGGTACGGCAAGCCCCACTCCGCCGAAGAGGGCGGCCGCCGCCTGGGCGAGCTGTACGAGGACAAGACCGGCCTTCTCAAACACAGAGAATGGCGCGGCGTCAAGGACACTTTCTACTATATGTACATGATCTGGGGGTACAACTACCTCCACATGGTCACGGATATCCTCAAGTTCTCCAATAACCCGATTGACTTCGTCAAGGGCACCTGGCGCTACCGCTGGATGGGCCAGACCTATCTGCCCGTTATCCACTGGTTCGAGCGCGGCCTGCAGGGTATGCGCGGCGAGGCGCTCTATGCCTCCGCCTGGCACTACCGCGCCATGGTCAGCGCCTCCATCCATCAGATCTGCAACTTCTTCAATGCCGACACCCGTCTCCACGGCGGCAAGCAGAACGACGCCTACCGCCACACCATCTACGCCAATGAGACGACCTGCGGCACGCTGTTCTATCCCTTTATGGACGACGGGTATCAGTATATCCCCATGGAGATGATCCCCTACTTCGTCACCTGCCACGTCAACTCCCACACGGTGCTCAACTATATTGACGCGGTGCAGTCCCTCGGTCTGCCGGGCGATCCCTGCCCGATGTGCCAGGCGGAGTCCGGCCTCTTCGTGCTTGACGACGTACCTGACGCCGCGCCCGTGATCATCACCTGCAACGAGGCCTGCGACGCCTCTGTCTCCACCCACACCCTGCAGGACTGGTTCGCGGACAAGCCCCTGTTCGCCCTGCCCGTACCCATGCAGTTTGACGATCCCCTGGTCAAGAAATACTGCATGAAGGAAATCGAGGAGATGTGGCGCTTTGTCGAGGAACAGACCGGCGCCCGCTTCAGCTGGGAGTCTATGGTCAAGCGGCTTGAGCGCCAGAACAAGCTCCAGCGCGACGAGTGGGAGAAATGGGAAGTTGCCTCCAAGACGAACAATTATCCGATCAACGGCGTTGCCCAGGCCCTTTTCCGTATCTACTCCACACAGTACGGCATCCAGGGCAGCTTCTGGGAGGAGGCCAGCGAGAAGGTCAAGCAGATCATGTACAAGTGCGTGCAGAAGAAGATCAATACCTTCCCGCAGACCCGCCACCGCGTGATCGCCTGGTCCTGCGCCCCGCTGTACTTCTCCAACTGGTGCACTTGGGCCTACAACTGCTGGGGCCTGAACGTCATCATCAACATGGACTCGCTGATGTTCGACATGGAGATCCGCACCGATTCCTACGATCATATGCTGGAGGATATGGTCACCTACCACATGTGGGCGCCGATGCGCCGCATGGCTGTCGGCGGCATGCACCATATCTTCGAGCTGTGGGATTACATGGAACGCTTCAACTGCGACATGGTCGCCATGTACGACCAGCTCCAGTGCAAGGGCATGCAGGGCGTGCACGGCCTGTTTGAGGACGAGTTCCGCAAGAGGAATATCAAGGCGTTCTGGATTCCCCATGCGCTGCCCGACTGCCGCACGGTCTCCCGCGCGGAGATCCGCCGCCAGATCAACGACTACATGACTACCGTTATGCATGAGGAGCCGCTGGACCCGTCGCTGCTTGACTTTGACGATTCTATGACCTGGTAATAGGAGGATGACGAAATGTTGAAATCACTCTGCAAGAAGCTCCTGAAGCTGCTGGGCGTGTTTTTCCTGGCCAACGCCGCCCTCTTTGTCGTGTTCTTCTTCGACCTGGACGGCAAGCTCATGTTCAACGTGGTGGAGCCTTTCCTGAAAAAGCATTATGACAATATGGAACGCCGTGACGTCCTGAAGACACCTTACGATATCAACAAGTTCCCGACCTACAAATACGACACCTGATGTCAGCAGGCCTCCCTCTCTGAGGGAGGGGGACCGCTTCAGCGGCGGAGGGAGTTTGATCCCACGAAATCTGACCGGGACGGAAGACTCCCTCAGTCACCAGTGTGCGCACTGGTGCCAGCTCCCTCAGGGAGGGAGCCTATAAAGAATTTACGGAGGCTTATTACATGAAATATTTCGGCGGTTGTGACGTAGGCTCCACCTACACGAAGGCAGTCATTCTGGACGAAAACGGCAACATGCTTGCCGACACCACCAT